>JBEGRN010000261.1:0-2850 GCA_041180425.1 Verrucomicrobiota bacterium | reverse complement strand
CGGCCGCATCTGCCCGATCGAGACCCCGGAAGGTCCGAACATCGGCCTGATCAACTCCCTCTCCACCTACTCCCGCATCAACGAGTTCGGCTTCATCGAAGCCCCGTACCGCAAGGTCGTGCGCGGCAAGGTCACCGACAAGGTCGAGTTCATGACGGCCGACCAGGAAGAGAAGTTCAAGGTCGCCCAGGCCAATTCCGAGCTCGACGAGTCCAGCCGCCTCAAGGGCAAGGTCACCGTCCGCTCGCGCGACGACATCCTCGAAGTCGACCCGGAAGACGTCGACTACATGGACGTCTCCCCGCAGCAGGTCGTCTCCGTCGCCGCCGCGCTCATCCCGTTCCTGGAGCATGACGACGCGAACCGCGCGCTCATGGGTTCCAACATGCAGCGCCAAGGCGTGCCGTTGGTCATCACCGAAGCTCCTTACGTCGGCACCGGCCTCGAGCGCCGCGTCGCCATCGACTCGAAGACCGTCGTCGTCGCCGAAGGCCCCGGCATCGTGGCCGCCGCCGACGCCCGTCGCATCATCGTGACGAAGGACGGCGAAGTCCCGGCCAATTCCCTCGAGAACAAGAAGTTCAAGAGCGAGCCGGCCAAGGGCGTCTACGTCTACGACCTCCGCAAGTTCCTGAAGACCAACTCCTCGACCTGCTTCAACCAGCGTCCGCTGGTCCGTCGCGGCGACAAGGTGAAGGCCGGTGACGTCATCGCTGACGGCGCCGCCACCGATAAGGGCGAGCTCGCCCTCGGCCGCAACGTCCTCGTCGGCTTCATGCCGTGGAACGGCTACAACTTCGAAGACGCGATCCTCCTCTCCGAGCGCATGCTCAAGGACGACGTGTTCACTTCGATCCACATCGAAGAGTTCGAAGTCACCGCCCGCGACACCAAGCTCGGGCCGGAACAGATCACGCGCGACATCCCGAACCTCGGCGAGGAAGCGCTCCGCAACCTCAACCGCGACGGCGTCATCCGCATCGGCGCCGAAGTGAAGCCCGATGACATCCTCGTCGGCAAGATCACCCCGAAGTCCGAAGGCGACCTCGCTCCGGAAGAAAAGCTCCTCCGCGCCATCTTCGGCGAGAAGGCCCGCGACGTGAAGGATACGTCCCTCCGCGTGCCCTCCGGCATCTCCGGCATCATCATGGACGTGAAGGTCTCTTCGCGCACCGATAAGGATGACGGCCGCCTCTCCCCGAACGACCAGCGCCGCGCCCTCAAGAAGGTCAACGAAGAGTACCGCACCGCCGATTCCCGCCTCCGCGAGGAAATGACGGAGTCCCTCTCGAACATCCTCCTCGGCGAAAAGATCCCGCTGGACGTCAAGAATTCCGAGACCGGTGAAGCCAT
Source organism: Verrucomicrobiota bacterium (assembly GCA_041180425.1). GTDB lineage: Bacteria > Verrucomicrobiota > Verrucomicrobiia > Opitutales > UBA953 > UBA953. Next base: position 1,497 of record JBEGRN010000261.1, on the reverse strand, counting down.
CATCCCGGCCAACCGCAAGATCACCAAGACGCTGCTGCGTCGCCTGGCCTCCGTCTCTCGCACCATCGAGATGAACGACTCGCCGGTGAAGCAGAAGATCCGCCAGATCGTCGACGGCTACCACCGCCGCTTCGACGAGCTCGAGCAGGAGCGCGCCCGCAAGGTCGAAGCCATCGAACAAGGCATCGACGAGGGCGGCGCCATCAAGAACGTCAAGGTCTACATCGCCACCAAGCGCAAGATCCAGGTCGGCGACAAGATGGCCGGTCGTCACGGCAATAAGGGCGTCGTCGCCCGCATCGTCCCGGTCGAAGACATGCCTTTCCTCGCGGACGGCACCCCGGTCGACATCTGCCTCAACCCGCTCGGCGTGCCTTCCCGTATGAACGTCGGCCAGGTGCTCGAAACGCACCTCGGTTGGGCTTGTTCCAAGCTCGGCCTCAAGGTCGCCACCCCGATCTTCGACGGTATCCCTGAGCAGAAGATCCGCGAATACCTCAAGCAGGCGGGCCTGCCGGAAACCGGCAAGGCCATGCTCATCAACGGTCACACCGGCGAAGCGTTCGACCAGGACGTCGTCGTCGGGTACATCTACATGATGAAGCTGAACCACTTGGTCGCCGACAAGATCCACGCCCGCGCCACCGGTCCGTACAGCCTCATCACCCAGCAGCCGCTCGGCGGTAAGGCCCAGTACGGTGGCCAGCGTTTCGGCGAAATGGAAGTCTGGGCCCTCGAAGCCTACGGCGCCGCCTACACGCTGCAGGAACTCCTCACGGTCAAGTCCGACGACGTCGCCGGCCGCACCAAGATCTACGAACAGCTCGTCAAGGGCGACAACACCCTCGTCAGCGGCACCCCGCAGTCCTTCAACGTGTTGATGAAGGAAATGCAGGCCCTCTGCTTGGATGTCCGCCTCGGCTCCACCACCTCGCCCGAACGCAGCTAATCCGCCCCGCGAACCACGACTAAATCCTTACAGACATGATTCATCCGGAGCACACCCCCGAGTTCACCCCCAACGAAGCCAAGGAACAGTCCTTCGACTTCGTCTCCATCTCGATCGCCTCGCCCGAGGAGATCGTGGCCTGGACGGGCGAACAGTTCCTCGACGAGCTCGACGAACACGGCAATCGCAAGGTCAAGGGCCTCAAGGAAGTGAAGAGCCCTGAGACCATCAACTACCGTTCCTTCAAGCCCGAGCCCAACGGCCTCTTCTGCCAGCGCATCTTCGGTCCGGTGCGCGACTACGAGTGCTACTGCGGCAAGTACAAGAAGGTGAAGTACAAGGACGTCGTCTGCGACAAGTGCGGCGTCGAAGTCACCGTTTCCCGCGTTCGCCGCGAACGCATGGGCTACATCCGGATGGCCATCCCGGTGTCCCACATCTGGTTCCTGAAGAGCATGCCCAGCCGTCTGTCGCTGATGCTCGACATGACCACCCGCCAGCTCGAGCAGGTCATCTACTACCAGAAGTACCTGGTCGTCGACCCGGGC
>JBEGRN010000260.1:0-2857 GCA_041180425.1 Verrucomicrobiota bacterium | reverse complement strand
ATCTGCAACGGCTACAAGGACGAGGAATACATCGAGCTCGCCCTCATGGGCCGCCGCCTCGGCAAGCAGACCATCATCGTCGTCGAACAGCTCTCCGAGATCGACGCCATCATCCGCATCGCCCGCCGCATGGGCGTGCAGCCGCACATCGGCCTGCGCGTCAAGCTCACCACCGCCGGCGAAGGCAAGTGGGCGGACAGCACCGGCGAGAACGCCAAGTTTGGCCTGACGGCTTCGGAGATCGTCGAAGTCGCCCAGCGCCTGACCAAGGCCAAGATGAAGGACGCCCTGCGTCTCGTCCACTTCCACATCGGCTCCCAGGTCCCGAACATCGGCACCATCAAGAAGGCCGTCGTCGAAGCCACCCGCTTCTACTGCGAACTCAAGCGCATGGGCTTCCCCATGGGCCTGCTCGACGTCGGCGGCGGCCTGGGCATCGACTACGACGGCAGCCGTTCCGCCTACGAGTCCTCCATGAACTACAGCATGGAAGTCTACGCCCGCGACGTGGTGGCGAACATCAAGCAGATCTGCGACGAGAGCAAGGTCGAGCTCCCGGACATCGTCTCCGAATCCGGCCGCGCGCTGGTCGCGCCCCACTCGATCCTCATCTTCGAAGCCGTCGACCGCATCACCCGCGACGAAGGCAAGGTCGACCTCTCCAAGGGCAAGCCGCACCAGCTGATCCGCGAGCTCGAAGCCATCCGCAAGAACAAGCGCAAGTTCGACCCGCTGGAGCGCTACCACGACGCCAAGGAAAAGCGCGAAGAAGCCCATGCCCGCTTCAGCCTCGGCAACCTCAAGCTCGAGGAACGCGCCCTGGCCGACCGCCTCTTCTGGGACATCTGCCGCCAGATCCGCGCCGACCTCGCCAACGCGTCGGACATCCCCGACGAGCTCGCCCGCCTCGACTCCATGCTCGCCGAGCAGTACGTCTGCAACTTCTCGGTCTTCCAGTCGCTGCTCGACCACTGGGCCCTGGACCAGCTCTTCCCGATCGCCCCGATCCATCGCCTCAACGAGCGTCCGACCGTCCAGGCCACGCTCGTCGACATCACCTGCGATTCCGACGGCAAGGTCGACGACTTCATCGACCTCGAAGACGTCCGCAAGACGCTCGCCCTGCATCCGCTCAAGGCCGACAAGCCCTACTACATCGGGGCCTTCATGGTCGGCGCCTACCAGGACATCATGGGCGACCTCCACAACCTCTTCGGGCGCGTCAACGAAGCCCACGTCTTCCTCGAAGACGACGAGGCCGACGGCTTCTACATCGAAGAGAGCATCCCGGGCTACTCCGTCGAACGCATCCTCGGCATGATCCAGTACAACGCCGAGGACCTGTGCCGCATGCTCAAGCGCCAGGTGGACAAGGCCACCAAGGCCGACTCCGTCCGCCCCCGCGAGGGCGTGGCGATGGTCGACCTCTACGAACGCCTCATCCGCGGCCGCACCTACTTGATCCCGGCCCGCGAAGAAAAGCAGGGCACGCTCAAGAAGGTCCGCCCCAAGGGCAAGTAAGCCTTAGGCGAGGATGAGCTTCAGACGCTTGAGTTCCTCGAGCGTCAAGGCCGGCGCTTCGCGCAGGTTCTCGTAGGAGTCCACGTGCGCGAGCCAGGCCCAGTGGTCGCCGCAATCCAGGCGTTCCATGAAGCGCAGGCGTAACGTCGCGATCGCGCCCTTCAGGCGATACAGGCCATCCGCGACGTGTTCGACCTCGCCGCCGAGCTGCGCGACCTTGTCGACGTTGTGCCCTGACTTCTTGCCGAGGAGCTTGATGTGGTTGGCCTGGTCTTGCGCCAAATAGTTGAGCAGGCCGACGGGATTAGCCTCCAGGTTCTCCAGGGTCTTGGTGTCCTTGTAGATGCCGACGATGAAGCGCTTGGGCTTCATCGAGATCGGCGTCACGTAGCTGCAGATGTTCAGGTTCCCCTTGCCCTTCGCCGTCGTCGCGAGGCTGTAGATGGGACCGTCGACGCGGTTCCAAGGTTTGACACGGATGCCGGGCATTGGGGTGGGGTTCCTTTTAGTCACCAGGCCGCGGGTTGGGTTCCCCTTTTTTTCTGTCCAACGGCCCCCCTCTGAAATAGACCAAGGCATGCCTTTCCGCCTGTTTTTGCTCGGCCTAGCCGCCTGGCTGACCCCCAGTTGGCTACCGGCGGCCGAGAGCCTCCCCCTCGTCAAGAAAGACGTCCCGTATGTCGAGAACGGCCATGCCCGGCAAAAACTCGACCTCCGCCTCCCGGCCGACCCCAAGGGCGCCCCGGTCGTCCTCTGGATCCACGGCGGGGGCTGGCTGGCCGGCAGCAAGGAGAACCCGCCCATCTCTGGCCTCACCGCCAAGGGCTATGTAGTGGCCTCGATGAACTACCGCTATTCTACGCAGGCGCCCTTCCCCGCCCAGTTGGAGGACGCCCGGTCCGCGATCCAATGGCTCCGCCAGCATCAGGCCGATTTCGGCTACGACGGTAAACGCATCGCGGCGTGGGGGCATTCCGCCGGCGGCATGATGGTCTCGCTCGTCGGCGCTCGGCAGGACCAAGGCGCGGAGGTTCAAGCCGTCGTGAACTTCAGCGGCCCCACCGACTTCGGGCTCATCATCAAGGACGCGGTGGACGGCGGTTATGCCGACCGCCTGGATGCGCCCATCAACCTCGTGGCGCTGCTGCTCGGCGGCCCGATCCAACAGAAGCTACCGCTCGGCCGCGAAGCCAGCCCGGTCTCACACGTGACCGCCAAGTCCGCCCCGTCGTTGCTGGTCTTCGGCGCCAAGGACACGCTGGTCCCGCCCGTGCAGGGCACCAACCTCTTCAACGCGATGAAGAAAGCCGGCGCGACCGTCGAACTCCTGTCGCTC
>JBEGRN010000259.1:0-2868 GCA_041180425.1 Verrucomicrobiota bacterium | reverse complement strand
CTCCTCCTCGAGGGAGATGAGCGTCTTGAGCGCTTGGTTGTACGCCGTCTGCAGTTTGCCCTGCTGGGGGTCGCCCGACTCGATGGCGTTGCGGTAGGCGACGCGGGCCGAGGCGACTAGGTTGCCCTGCTGCTGGATGATGTCGTCCAGGCTGTGCTCGTCGAGCGCCGCGATCGTGACGCCAGCCATGCGACGCCCACGCCCTGCCGCCCGTTCGGCGAGCCATGCCCGGGCTGCTTCGACGTCATTCTTTGGCATACCCAGTTTGACCATCTTGGAAGCATGGCCTCCGCTGATGTTCAACGCGGTCGCCAGTTCGGTAAGGGTCATCGGGATGGGCTAGGTTTCTTCGGGTTTGAAAACCCCCTATTTTGTGCGTTTTTCTTACGCAGGTGTCCCGCCACGCGACGTGGGGTGGGGGGTTTAGGAGACTCCTTAGCTGGGGGTGTAGGGGGTGCCACGGTGGGGTCGGGTGCCAATCCGCGTGCGATAGCCAGCCTACGGTCCACGCGGGCCAGCATCTGCTTGGCCTTCATGCTGATGCCTTGCTTGGAGATGCCGAAGAGCTTGGCGAGTTGCGGTCCGTTGAGGTGGCCAGGTACGCGGAGGACGGCACGCATCAGTTCCCAGTGGCGCAAGGTGGTCGGGTCGGTCGTGTAGCCCATCAGGTCGACGACGTCGTGCACGATGCGGCCGACCGTCTCGCGGGAGATAAACGACTCGGTCTCGGTCCGCGTCTCGTCTTCTCGCGGATCATAAAGCCAGATGGACGCACGCTCGTACACCGGGAACACGTGGTCGGGCGAGCGGGCTTCCTTGTACGGCACCACACCTTCCTCGCGCAGCTTGTCCTGCTGGATGGCGGGCAGTGAGTAGAACCATTTGTCGAACCGCTTGGCGTGGGCGAAGTCCTCGCGTGACGCGGCCCTGTCGAAACCGTTCAGCCCTGGCATGATGTCTCTCCCTCCATGTCCTGCATCTTCTGCCAGAGCTTGAGATAGGCGTTGAAGCGGCGTTGACGCTCCCTGTCGACCTTCGACGGCATAGGCCGAGAGGGCTTGGGCATCGGCTTGCGTGCCTTGGGTTTCTTCAACACGCAGGCACACTGGTAAGGATTTTAGGACAGCGTAAGCAGATTATGCTTTCGTTATCCGCGTATGGTTTACCCATCGACCCAAGGCAGGATCGTAGGACAAGAGGCCCATCGACCTTAAGCGTCTGACGAGGGAGGCGTGGGGCATCCGGCGTTTGCGTCCCTTGCGTCGATACGGGAGGTCCAGGGCAAGGTCGGTCAGTTCGTCTGGGGTGAAGTGGTCAGGCCATTCCTTGACTGCCTCTTGTATCCATTGGTTGGCCGTCCGTACCTTTGACGCGGCGGCTTGGGTGGCCTTGGACCTGAAGGCCTCCATCAGCTCGGGCTTGGTCCTCCACAGGAGACGCCACTTCTTGGTCTGGTTGCGCTTGGCCGACAGGTAGGCGGCTTGGGCTGGGGTGGCCTTCCTCTTGGCCCGTGGTTTGGCGTCAGCATCCATTAGCGAGTTGGGCGAGCATCAGCGACGCCCTAAACGAGATAATATATACGTTAGTATAACGGATTTGCACAGTCTCCAACCTGCGTAAGTCGTTGGTAAGCCTTTTAGGCATTTGAAGGGGGGTTTGTGGGTAGGTGGCTGTCCTTACCCTCAGAGGGACTCAGGACGCCTTGGCGACCCCTTGGCGGGGCTGGAATGGGCCTTCTGGTTCGGCTGGCTGTCCTGCATGGCTGGCGGGGCGTATTCCCAGCGGATGGTCCCGTCCTCGGCGTGGCAGAGGTTGACGTGGCCGGCGAAGCGGTCGTTCGCGTCCTTGAGGCCCGAGCGGGATTGGCGCTTGGAGAAGCCGAAGCGGTAGACGGGGCGGCCGTCCGATGTGTTGGCCTTCGTGCGGAAGAGGTAGCCCGAGTCGCGGGCGAAGTTGACCCACTCGGCGCAGCCGGCCCCGAGGTAGGCGAGTTGCTGGGGCGTCATCGCGTCCAGATCGTCGGCCGATTTGGGCTTGGTCGTGTGGTGCATATACAGCAGGGCAGCCTTCGTGCGTTGAAGCATCTCGAAGACGCCTCCAGGGCCACGGAGAAAGGCGGAGGTTTCGTCCTGTTTGGCTATGTCGAAGTTGGCGTAGGCGAGTAGGGGGTCGGCGATGATGAGGTCGATGCCGTGCTTCTCGACCATTTCCCCGAGGTATTGGACGAACTCAAAGCCCATCTTGGAGGATTGCCTGACGAAGATGAGGTTGTCCTTGAGGGCTCGGCGTTCTGGTTCGACGAGCTTGGCGGTTGCTCCCTTGAGCCCTTCGGCTGCGTCCCCGAAGTCGTTCTCGGCTTGGACCATGAGGATGCGGAGCGGTCGGACGGGCTTCAGGCCGAAGGGTGCCTTGCCGAGCGCCCAATGAACGGCAAGGTGTACCGCGAGGGAGGACTTGCCCGTGCCGGAGAAGCCGACGATCTGGAACGGGTAGCCTTGGCAAATCCAACGACGCTCGGCGCCGATGAGGACGGTCTTGTCGTCGGCTGGGTCGAAGGCCAGCATCGAGTCGAGGTCGAAGTACTCGGTGGACGAGGTCTCTTTCCCCTGCCCCTTGCGCCGTGCGATGCTTTGGGCAAGTTGCTCTTGGGCGAGCAGGATGGCGTCAGGGTCAGCCCCGACCTCTTGGGTGACGCTCAGGACGGCCTTGGCATACTCGGCGAGCTTGCGTAGGTTAAGGGCTTTAATCACCGCATCCGTCCAAGCCTTGTTCGGCTGGATGAACTGCCCGGTCGTCGATAGGTCTGAGACGGTGAACGCCTCGACAGGGGAGCCCATTTGACGGAGGCGCTGCGTGACCGTCAGCTCG
>JBEGRN010000258.1:0-2871 GCA_041180425.1 Verrucomicrobiota bacterium | reverse complement strand
GGAGGCTTTCGCCAAGAACGCCCAAGCCCAGGTCGCGGGTGCGGAAGAGCAGGTGGCTTTCCTGCAGGCTGCGGAATTCAACGTCGGGGTGCTGGCCGAAAAAGATCGTCTCGCCAAGCTGGAGGCCGACATCGCCGATGCCGTCGCCGGCAAGGCGGAGAACGAAGCCGCCCATAAGGCGGCGCTGGCCCGGGTGACCACGACGACCCAGCAGGTAGCCGACTTGGCCGCCAAACTACCGCCTTTGGAGGCCGCCTGGAGCGAATTGAAGGAAGCTTTGCCAGCCTTGGAAGCGCCTTTGGGTCCGCTGCGTCAGGCCGAAGCCGAAGCCGCGGGCAAGGTGGAAGCGCAGGCTAAACTTTTGGGTGAGCGCCAAGCCTTGTTGGGCGAAGCCACCCGCCAGCGCGACCTTGAGGTCGCCGGCGCCAAGGCGGCCATTGAAGAATATGGTCGGACCATGCGTCCAGTCCGTCTGCGGGTGACCGAACTGACGGCCCGCGTCGACGCGCTGAAGAAAGAACGTGCCGCCGCTGCGGCTGAACTCACGCAAGCCAAGGCCGCCGTCGCGGCCGTCCAGGCTCAGGTCGATGCCGCTGACCGCCAGTTGGGCGTCGCCTTGGCGTCGGTGGCCTCCGCTGAGCAGCGCCTGCAGGCCGCCACGGCTCAGGTCGCCGTCGCTTCATCGGCCGATGCGTCCGCGCATGGCTTGTCCGGCGTCTTGTCGCTGCGTTACTTCACTGCCAGCCGCGAAACCTCCGCTCAGTTGACCAAGTCTTTGCAGGAACTCACGGCGTCCAAGGAGGCCCTCGCCCAGGCGCAGGCCAAGCGCTTCGCCGCCGTCGTCGCGGTGACGCAAGCGGGTGCGTCCGTGTCCGGTGACGCGGCCAAGGCCGAGACCGCTCGCGCCGTCGTGGCCGAAGCCGAGAAGCAGTTGGGGGCGGTGCAGGCTGAATTGGCCGAACAGACCCAAGTGCGGGCCGCCCAGCTGAAGGAATATGCCGTGAAGCAGGCCGCCCCCGCCAGCGTGGAGAAGGCCTCTGTCGCCAAGCTTGCTCCGCTGCAGGCTGCGGTGGATCAGGCCCAGGCTGCCCTCGCTCCCTTGCAGCAAGCGGCTCAGGCCGCGAAGACGCGTTTAGCCGAAGCCGCTCAGCCCGCCGAAGCGAAGAAGCAGGCCATCGCCGCCGCCGCTAAGTCTCTGGAAGAAGCCAAGGCCAAGTGGCTGGGCGCCCAGAAGGCCTTGGCGGCCGCGACCAAGGAAGTCCCGGAACGCGAGAAGAACGTCGCGGAGCTGACCCGGACCATCGCGGAGCTCACCCCGCAGGTCGAGCCGCAGCGGGCCAAGGTCAAGGCCGCGGAATCGGCCTACCTGGCGAAGCTCCCTAAGCGCAACCTCGCCCAGGCCAAATAGGCGAGTCCGTGGGGTTGCTTCGGGGTGGGGAGGTGCTACAAGAAAGCCGCCCCATGAATACCCTTCGCCTGCTTGCCGCCTGCCTTGGGGCGGTCTTGTCCGTCGCCGCCGCCCCCGAGCCGGTTCGTCCGAACGTGTTGCTGATCGTCGCGGACGACATGGGCTGGGCGGACGTGAGTTGGCATGGCGGGAAGTTCCAGACGCCGCGTATGGCGGAGATCCTCAAGACCTCGGTCGAGCTCGATCGGCATTACGTGCAACCCGTGTGCACCCCGACCCGCACCGCCTTGCTCTCCGGCCGTTGGACCAGCCGCTTCGGTCCGCACGTGCTCGGTCCGACCAACATGCGCGCCTTCCCCGCGGGCACCTTCACGCTCGCCACCGCCCTGAAGTCCGTCGGCTACCGCACCTCGATTTCCGGCAAGTGGCACCTCGGCGGCAAGTTCGCCTGGGGGCCTCGCCAATATGGGTTCGACCAGTCCTACGGCTTCCTGACGGGCGCGATCGACCCGTGGACCCATAAGTACCGGGCTGGCGCCTTGGAGGATACCTGGAACCGCAACGACGTCCTGCTGCAGGAAGAAGGCAACGCCACTGAGCTGATCGCGGCCGACGCCAAGCGCGTCATCCTGGAGAAGAAAGGGCCGTGGTTCGCCTACGTCCCCTTCGGCGCCGTGCATATCCCCATCGACGCGCCCAAGGAGTATTTCAAGCCCTACGAAGGGGTGAAGTTTCATGAGGAAGCGGCCAAGGACGACTCCATCCGTCGTTACGCCGCTTTCGTGACGCAGCTCGACGCGAAGGTCGGCGAGCTTTACGACGCCCTCAAAGCCACGGGGCAGCTGGAGAACACCGTGATCATCTTCACCTCCGACAACGGCGGCATCGAAAGCGGCGGCAATCCCTACGTCGGCCGCACCAAGGGCAGCCCTGCTGTGACCACCAACGCACCGCTGCGCGGCTGGAAGAACACGCCTTATGAGGGCGGCATGCGCGTCAACGCCTTCGTCAGCTGGCCAGGCCATTTGCCAGCCGGGAAGAACAGCCACCCGATGCATGCGGCCGATTGGTTGCCGACCCTCGCGCACCTGACCGGCGTCGCCGTACCAGCGGACGTGAAGTTCGATGGGCTCGACCGCTGGGCGGTCCTGACCGGCGCGGACGCCACCCCGGCGCCCCGCACCATCTACGTCCCGCACTATCAGCGTTCCGCCGTCTTCCATGGCGACTGGAAGCTCATCGCCCCGCACGGCAATCCCCAAGGGAAGGCCGAGCTCTTCAACTTGGCCAAGGATCCGTCTGAGCAGGACGAGTGCTCCGCCCGCTTCCCCGAGAAGCTGAAGGAGATGCGCGAACGTTTCGCCGAACTCCGTAAGGGCGACCTGCCCGAAGCCCCGGCCGACGCCAAGATCAACGAGAAACCCGAAAAATAACATGCGCCTCCTCCCCATCCTCTGCCTGCT
>JBEGRN010000257.1:0-2877 GCA_041180425.1 Verrucomicrobiota bacterium | reverse complement strand
TCACGGGCTGCTGGAGGAACTCGTTCAGGTGCTTCGAATGGTGCGCCGAGGCGTCCAAGCCGATCTCCTTCAGCACTTCCAAGGCCATGGGATGCACATAACCCGCCGGCTTGGACCCGGCGCTGGCGACGTCCGCAAGGCTTCCCAAGGCCCGCCGGAGAATAGCTTCGGCGAGATGGCTACGGCAGGAGTTGCCGGTGCAGAGAATGAGGATGAGGGGGCGAGCCATGGCTTAACGGAAAGGGACTGGAGGTTAACAACAGCCGCTGCCCGGCTGGCAAGCCCGCGGCGTGCAGATGTCCGGCGCCAGGCAATCGGTCTGCAAGGTGCCCAGCAGGAAGACGCGAGCCCCGTCTTCCACGACCGACCCGACCACCGGGAAGACCGTCAGCAGCGGGTAGTCATACTCCACTTCCAGGGGAAGGTCGGTTGAACCCAACAAGGACGCGCCACGTTCCAGCACCTGCGCAGCCTTGGCGCACCCGACGCGATGGTCGGTGTCATCCGCGGTCCACAGCTGGAGACGCGCCGACACGGCCGTGCGCACGGTGCCGCCGCAATCGATGAAGCGCTTCTCCACCCGCGCCACTTCGGTCAAGTGCGCATGGATGGGCGTCAGGGCGCCGCTCGGCAGCCGGAAGCGCATGGCCAACCCTGGTTGAGTCAACAGGGCCTGCCGGAAGTTGGCGACGGTCATGGGCAATGGCTTCAGGGATTGCATACGGATGAGCGTATGCATGCTGAAGCCATGAGCAACGCCAATCGCAAGCCATCGTTCCCTACTACGGAGATGGTATGCCATGGGCTTTCGGATGCCACGCGACTCCGGCTGCTGGCGAGGATCGGCCGGCAGGAGGTCTGCGTGTGCGATCTGCAGGAAGAGGTTCGGCGTAACCAACCGACGGTCTCCCGCCACTTGGCGATGCTCCGCAAGTGCGGCTTGGTGAAGGTCCGCAAGGAAGGACGTTGGTCGTACTATCGGCGGGCGCCTTTGCCGCCGCGCCTAAGCAAACTGGTCGATTTGGCGACGAAACCCGCCAAAGCTCAGCGATGCGGGGCGGGATGCTGCTGAGACGAATGCTTTTCGGATTCCCGAACTCAGCCAACGTTGCTATCCATCAGCATGCCCCGCTTCCCCGCCCTGCTCCTGGCCGTGGCTGCCACGGCGGCCGTCCTCGGCGCCGACCGCCGCGATGGCCCGCTCCGCGACTTGAACGGGCCATTCCCGTTCACCCCGCCGACGGATGCAGCGGTCTGGAGCGAACAACGGACGCAGGTACGCAATCGCCTGCAGGTGGCCCTCGGGCTGTTGCCGCTGCCGACCCGCACGCCTTTGAACGCGGTCATCCACGGAAAACGCGACTGCGGCGAATACACCATCGAGAAGGTCTACTTCGAAAGCGCTCCCGGGCTGTTCGTCACCGGCAACCTCTACCGCCCCAAAAACGCAGTAGGCAAGGCGCCCGCCGTGCTCTTCGCGCATGGCCATTGGAAGGACGCGCGCTTCCTCGTGCAGGACGCCGACTTCGTCCGCAAGGAAATCGCCACCGGCCAAGAGCAGTTCGCCGAGGGCGGCCAAAGCCGCTTCCAATCGCTCTGCGTCCAGCTCGCCCGCATGGGTTGCATCGTCTGGCAGTGGGACACGCTGAGCGATTCCGACTCGGTCCAGTTCGCCCCCGCGGTGATCCATCGCTTCGCGAAGGCCCGCCCGGAGATGAACGACCCGCAAGCGTGGGGCCTCTACAGCGCGCCGGCCGAGGCCCGCCTGCAGTCGGTCATGGGCCTGCAGACGTGGAACGCGTTGCGCAGCGTCGACTTCGTGCTGTCCCTGCCCGACGTCGACCCGACCCGCGTCGCGGCGACCGGCGCCAGCGGCGGCGGCACGCAGACGATGATGCTGGCGGCGCTCGACGAGCGCATCGCGCTGTCCTTCCCGGCGGTGATGGTGTCGACGGCGATGCAAGGCGGCTGCTCCTGCGAGAACGCCTCGCTCCTCCGCATCGACCAAGGGAACGTCCACTTCGCCGCGCTGTTCGCGCCGAAGCCACAAGGGATGACGACCGCCAACGACTGGACCAAGGAGATGTCCCGCTTAGGCTTCCCGGAACTGCGGCAACTCTACACGACGCTCGGACACTCGGAGGCGGTGATGCTGCACCGCGACGAGGCCTCGCCGCACAACTACAACCGGGCCGCGCGCGCGGCGTTCTACGGCTGGCTCAACACCCACTTCCGCCTCGGCCTGCCGTCCCCCATCGTCGAACGCGACTACCATGTGCTGACTAAAGCCGAGTTGTCCGTCTGGGACGACGCTCACCCCGCGCCCGCCGCGGCGTCGCCCGACTTCGAACGCCGGCTGCTCCGGTGGTTCGCCGACGACGCCGCGACGCAGCTCCGCCAGGCGCCGACCGACGAGCGCCGTCGCTGGGTCCGCAACTACGCGCAGGCGCTGCTGGGCCCAACCGTCCGTCCGGACCAACTCCAGGTCGCCAGCGAGTCGAGCCAACCGCTCGGAGTTCACACGGAGACGCATGGCCGCTTGACCCACACCGGCCGCGGCGAAGAAGTCCGCTTCACCTGCCTACGGCCAGCCAAACCCAACGGCCGCACGGTGCTCTGGCTCCGCGAGGGCGGGCAAGCGACCCTACGCGACGCCAGCGGCCAAGTGCGCGCGGACTTCCAAGCCTTGCTCGACCAAGGGCTCACCGTGCTCGCCGCCGACCTCTACCTGCAAGGCGGCGCCCCGGTGACGCGCACCCGCAAGGTCAAGGAGACCCGCGAGGTGCCCGCCTACACCTTCGGCTATAACGACTGCTTGCTCGTGCAGCGCGCGCATGACGTCGCGCTGCTCACGGCCTACGCCCGCCAAGCCTTGCC
>JBEGRN010000256.1:0-2880 GCA_041180425.1 Verrucomicrobiota bacterium | reverse complement strand
GCAAGGGGGAGGCCAAGGCCAAACGGGTCGCACCATTGGCCAGGACCTCGAGGGACTGGACCTTGCCGGTCGCTTGGACTAAACCTGTGAACATGCCAAAGAAAAGGGGCCGTTGCCGGCCCCCAGGTCTTAGTTCTGCTTGCCTTCGGCAGCTCGCTTGGCGCGTTCCTCTTCTTCGATCTTAGCGCGAACGCGGGCGCGTTCTTCTTCCTCGATCTGCTTGAGGCGGGCCTTCTTGCGCTCGTCTTCTTCCACGGCGGAGCGGACTTCGGTTTCGACTTCCTCGGAAGCCTTCTTGAATTCGCGCTTGGCCTTACCGAGGCCGCGGGCGAGCTCAGGGATCTTGGAACCACCGAAAAGGAGGAGAGCAACGGCGAGGATGGCCCAGAAAACGGGACCATCGAGGACAGCCAAGGGGGGCAGGGTGATCATAGTGGAATTGCGGTTGCTGTGAGGGACGAAAGTCCAATGATTTTCGACAAATTCCCAAATGTCAACCCATGTCTCCCATCGGGAAGTCTGGTATTCTGGCCATGTCCAGGGGGTCGGTTTCCGTGCCCAAGTCCTAGGAATTGCCCGCGGTTTCGACGTCACTGGATTCGTCCAGAACCTGACCGATGGCCGCGTCTACCTCCATGCCGAGGGGGCTGAACAGGAATTGGATGCGTTTGCGGCCGAGATCCTGAAGTCGCTGGATGGCCATATCCGCCAGGTCGAGGAGCGCTCCTTTGCGGGCCTGCGTACGGCGCAGACCTTCGTCATCAAGCGATGAGCACGGGCAGCGCCATTTCCGTCCAGGGCCTGACCAAAGACTTCCGGGTCGGCTTGCGCGGCTTGAAGCTACGGGCCGTCGACAACCTCTCGCTGGAGATTCCGCGCGGGCAGGTCTTCGGCTTGCTCGGTCCCAATGGCTGCGGCAAAAGCACGACCCTGAAGATCGTGCTGGGTCTGGTCCCTGCGACGACGGGAACCATCAGCATCCTCGGCTTCCCGTCGGCGACATCCGCCGCCCGCCAGCGTACCGGTTTCCTGCCGGAGGCTCCATACTTCCATAAGTTCCTGACCGGACGAGAACTCGTCCAGTATTGCGCCCGTTTAAGCGGGGTGCCTGCCGACAAGGTCAACGAAGCAGTGGAAGCGTCCTTGGAGCTGGCCGCGATGACCGAGGCGGCCAGCCGACCCATTGGGACTTACTCCAAGGGCATGCTGCAACGCATCGGCCTGGCCCAGGCGATCGTCCACGACCCGGAACTCGTCATCCTCGACGAGCCGACGGCTGGGGTCGACCCGGTGGGTTCCGCCGCGATCGGCCGCATGATTCACGCCATGCGCGCGAAGGGTAAGACCATCGTCCTGTGCTCGCACCTGCTCGGTCAAGTCGAGCAGGTCTGCGACCGGGTCGCCATCATGGATCGCGGCCGGCTCGTGTTGGAAGGCCGCGTGGACGAAGTCCTCGCCCAGCGCGACCGCCATGTCATCACCGTGGAAGCCCTGACCCCCGCGGCGCGCGCCGCCGCCGAGGCGGCATTGGCCGCTCATGGCGCCACGGTGACTTCCATTACCCATCCGCGCCGTTCCTTGGAAGAGCTCTTCCGCGAACTGGTGACGGGCAGCCGCGACGCCTAACCATGAACGCAAGCCTCACCCGCTCCGGCTGGATCGCCCGCATCACCTTCTTGGAGGCGATCCGCCAGCGCTTCTTTGCCTTCCTTCTGGTCCTGTCGGCCGCCATGGTGGTCTCCTCGGTGTCCTTTCGCTTCATGGATTTCGGCCACAGCGAACTCAAGTTCGTGGCCGACTTCGCCTTCGGCGGGATGTTCCTCTTCGGCTCCGTCTTGGCCTTGGTCATGACCGCCCAGCTGTTCTTCGCCGAGATCGACAACCGCACGGCGCTCACGCTGCTCGCCAAGCCCTTGAGCCGGACGGAATTCCTGCTCGGCAAGTTCGTCGGCACATGGGCGGTGCTGGGCGTGTTCGTCTTCAGCTTGGCGTTCCTGCAAGGCGTCATCTTGTGGAGCCGCGCCCAAGAGCTCATCGTCTTGGCCACGGAGAACGGGCGGGTCGCTCCGGAATTCAGCGTCAGCGGGCTCGCCACCTTCGCGCTGCTCCAGTGGTTCCGCCTCGGGGTCGTCGCGGCGATGGTGCTGATGGTGTCGGCCGTCGCCCGCACCTTCCTCTTCGCCGTGGTCGTCGGGGCGATGACCATCGTGGCCGGACAGCTGCAATGGCTCGCGCAGGAAGCCTTGCTCAAGCCGAGTGACGCGGGCGTCCTGACCAAGGGGCTGCTTTGGCTGTCCAGCCGCGTCATTCCCAATCTGCAGCAGTTCAACATCGGCGACACCTTGGTCCTCGACCCGAAGGCGCTGCCAGCGGAAGCCATCGGCCCGGTCATCCTTTCGGGCCTGTTCTACCTCGTCGCTTTCTTGGCCCTGGCGAGCCTGGCCTTCCGTCGGCGCGAAATCTAAGCATGCGTGCCGCGGCTCCATGGATCGTGGCTGGCCTCCTCCTGCTGGGCGCCGGCACTTACTCCGAAGCCTCGTGGCGTGGCGTCCGTCAAGCCGTGCCGGAGATCGGCCGCAAGGACATCGAACCGACGCTCGGTCAAGGGGTCTTGCTGGGCATTCTTGGTGGCTTACGGACCGTCGTGGCCGACGCCACCTGGCTCCGTAGCTACGTCTTCTGGGAAAAGCGCGATCGCGCGAGCTGCGAAGCCTTGATGAAGACGGCCTGCGCCCTCGATCCGCGCTCCCGCTTCTTCTGGGAAAACACCGGCTATGCCGTAGGCTACGATTTCGCGCATTGGGAGATCCGCCGCCGCGGGGGCTACGCCAAGGTCGCCCCGGACATCCAGGAGGGCATCTTCCGCCGCTACGCCCAACT
>JBEGRN010000255.1:0-3725 GCA_041180425.1 Verrucomicrobiota bacterium | reverse complement strand
TCGCCGCCAGCGACCTCGACCCCCTCTCCCCGCGAGTAGGGGGTTTTTTATTATTAGAATTATCCGGAGCGGGCTTTTCCGGGTTGAGCGACCGGCCCGACCGGACAGGATGATGGCATCATGCGCGCCCTCCTGCTGCTCCTGCTGACCGCCACCCTTTCCGCCGCCGGGCTCAAGGTCGGCGACGACGTGCCCGCGACGCGTCCCGCGACCCAGGTCCAAGGCGACGCGGTGAAGGACTTCGAAAAGGGTAAGGTCTACGTCTTCGAGTGCTGGGCCACTTGGTGCGGCCCTTGCATCGGCGCGATCCCTCACCTCAACGAACTGCACAAGAAGCTCGGCCCCAAGGGCGTCGTCTTCACCGGCGTCAACGTCTGGGACGGCGAGAAGGACGCCAAGGCCGCCGACAAGGTGAAGGCCTTCGTGAAGCAACAGGGCGAGAAGATGTCCTACGCCGTCGCCATCGGCGGCGACGCGTTCATCAAGGACTGGCTCGAAGCGGCGCGCGTCAACGGCATCCCGCACGCGTTCGTCGTCAGTGAGGGCAAGCTCACCCGATGGAGATGAACGAGGAGATGCTCGGCGACATCCTCACCGGCACTTTCGACCCTAAGAAGAACGCGAAGAAGGCCAATGCGGGCCCGCCCGTCGACCCCGAAGCCGAGAAGGCCCAGGCGAAGCTGAACAAGCTAGGCGAAGCGATGGCCCGCAAGGACTGGAAGGCCGCGGAAGCCGCCCTCGCCGACGCCGCCTCCGTCCTGCCGCCCGAAGAACGCCAAGACCTCATCGACTCGGTCAACGCGACGATCGCCATGGCCAAGGGCGACCCGACCAAGCTCTACAAGATGCTCGAGAAGGTGGCTGAGGCCGAGAACGACGACGCCGAGTCGCTCAACGAACTGGCCTGGGACCTCGTGACCAACCCGCAGTACGAGAAGCACCTCAACCTGACCCTCGCCGCCAAGTGCGCCGCCCGCTCGGTCGAACTGACCAAGGGCGAAGAGGCCGACAAACTCGACACGCTGGCCCGCGTCCGCTGGCTCCAAGGCAAGCGCGAGGAAGCCGTCCAGCTGCAGCAGAAGGCCGTCGCCAAGAGCGCCGACGCCGAGATGCGCGCGGCCACCCAGAAGACCCTCGACTCCCTCCTCAAGGGCGTGCTGCCCAAGGCCGATCTGCCGGAAGAGCGCTAAGCCATGGATCGGCGCGGCTTCCTGACCCGCAGCGCCGGCCTGTTCGGCGCCACCCTGCTGGCGGGTTGCCGCACGCCCACCGCCGCCCCCTCCCCCTCGATTCGCGCCATCACGCGCGGGCCCAAGTTCCACTGGCGCGGCTACTACGATAAGTGGCTATTCTCGCCGGACGACCGCTTCGTCCTGGCCAACGAGGTCGACTTCGAAGGGCGCTCCCCGACCGTCGCGGACGCCATCCGCGTCGGCATGGTCGACACGCAGGACGGCGATCGTTGGATCGACCTCGGCAGCTCGAACGCCTGGAACTGGCAGCAAGGCTGCATGCTGCAGTGGATCCCAGGAAGCCCCAGCGAGGTCGCTTGGAACGACCGCGAGGACGGGCGCTTCGTGACGCGCATCCTCGACGTGCAGTCCGGCCGACGGCGCACGCTGCCTCATCCGTTCTATACGTTCAGCCCCGATGGCCGGACCGCCTTCGCGCCCGACTTCGCCCGGCTCGATGTGACCCGCCCCGGCTACGGCTACGCGACGGGCGCCACACGCGATCCTTGGAAACTCGTGCCGACGCCCGACGACACCGGCATCTGGCGCCTAGACTTGGCCTCGGGCAAACAACGGTTGCTCTTCTCCGTGGCCGACGCGGCGAAACTGCCCTTCACCGGCCCGGCGGCCAGCGCCTTCCAACCCGGAGCGGTGCACTGGTTCAATCACCTGTTGTGCAATCCCGATGGCACGCGCCTGTTCTTCCTCCATCGCTGGCGCAACCCGGGAGACAAGGCCGCCTTCCGCACGCGGGCGCTGACCATCGGCGTCGACGGCGGCCAAGTGCACATCATGGACCCCAATGGCGGGACCTCGCATTTCGTCTGGCGCGACCCGCAGCATGTCTTCGCCTTCGCCTGGCACCCGTCCCACGGCGAGCGGTTCTATTTGTTCAAGGACCGCTCCCATGAGGTCGCCGTCATCGGCAAGGACGCCATGCCCGCCAATGGGCATAACACTTACCTGCCCCACACCGACAACGCCTGGGTGCTCAACGACACCTACCCGCAGGGCAAGGACCGCCTGCAACGCCCTTACCTCTATCACATCCCCACCGACCGTAAGATCGAGGTCGGCGCCTTCCCGGCGCCGCCGGCCTATGCCGGTGAATGGCGTTGCGATACGCACCCATCGGCCAGCCGCTCTGGTCGTCAGTTCTGCTTCGACTCCGCCCATGCCGGTGGCCGGCAAGTCTACGTGGCGGACATCGGACGGTTGTTGGACTGAGCCCGTCACCGAGCCGTCACGGAGTCCTCGCTTCCCTTCCGCACCGAAGCGATTAAGGTGAAGCCCTTCCCCGATGGTTTACCGCTCCGCCCTTGAACGCGCCCGCTCCGCGCTGCACCTCCGCCTCCTCGCCGCCCAACGTAAGCTAGAGGCGAACGGCCGTGGCGCCGTCATCCTGCTCGGCGGCAACGACCGGCTCGGCGCGTCCGAACTGGCCAACCAGCTGACGGAGTGGTTCGACTCGCGGCGCGTGCGTATCTGCGCCCCGGATGCGGCCGCCCCGGAACTGCGCGGTCGGCCTTTCCTCTGGCCCTACTGGCAGATGATGCCGGCCAAGGGCACCATCACCGTCGTCGTCGGCGATTGGGTCACGCGCACGGCGCTGGCCGCCGCCCACGAAGAACTCACCGGTGAGAAGCTGCGCCAGCGCATCCGCGCCCTCAAGCAGTTCGAAGAGATGCTCGCCGCCGACGGCAACTCGGTCGTGAAGGTCTGGATCGAGACGCCCGAAAAGGCGCTGCGAAAGCGACTGAAGGAATCCGCAGACTCCGACGCCCAAGACTGGGTGGTCACCGAAGACGATTGGCTGCTGACCAAGAAGCGCGGCCACTCGCTGGCGCGCCATCTGCGGTCCGCCGCGGCGGGCAAGAACCTGCCCTGGAAGGTCATCGTCGGCGGCGAGACCAAGGCCCGCGACCTGCATGCGGGTGTGGAGATCGTCCGCCAACTAGCCCAAGCCTCGCGCCGCCGCGCCGCGGTGAAACACAAGAAGCCGAGCGGCCGTCCGCGTGGCCTGCTGGAAAGCGTCGCCGCGCACCCAACGCTGGATAAGTGGCCGGCTGACGCGCCTCGCGGCAACCAAGGGCCTGAGCACCGTCGTCGCCCTCGAAGGTCCTGACGCGGCCGGCAAGGGCGGCGCCATCCGCCGTCTCTGTGGGATGATCGACGCCGCGCACTACCAGGTGCACCCGACGCCCGCGCCGACGGCGGAAGAGAAGGCGCGCCACTACCTCTGGCGGTTCTGGAACAAGACGCCCGCCCCCGGCCACCTCGCGGTCTTCGACCGTTCGTGGTACGGCCGCGTGATGGTCGAGCGCGTCGAGGGCTTCGCCACCGAAGCCGAGTGGGCCCGCGCCTACTCCGAGATCAACGACTACGAAGCCCGCCTGGCCGAAACCGGCATGGTCGTGCTGAAGGTCTGGATCAACATCTCGAAGGAAGAGCAGCTCCGCCGCTTCCGCGCCCGCGAAGACTCCCCGCACAAGC
>JBEGRN010000254.1:0-2891 GCA_041180425.1 Verrucomicrobiota bacterium | reverse complement strand
TCGGCCATGCCCGTCCCGACCGTCAGGATGTTGGCGTCGAAGATGATGTCCTGCGGGTCGATGCCGGCCTGCTGGGTGAGGATGCCGTAGGCGCGGACGCAGATGCGGACCTTGTCGGCGAGCGTGGCGGCCTGGCCCTTTTCGTCGAACGCCATGACGATCATGGCGGCCCCGTAGCGGCGGCAGAGGCGGGCGCGGCGGATGAATTCGGCTTCGCCTTCCTTGAGGGAGAGCGAGTTCACGATGGCCTTGCCCTGCACGCAGCGTAGGCCGGCCTCGATGATGTCGAAGTTCGACGAATCGATCATGAACGGCACCCGGCAGATGTCGGGCTCCGTCGCGGCCATGTTCAGGAACTTCGTCATCGCGGCCACGCCGTCGAGCAGGCCCGCGTCGAAGTTGATGTCGATGACCGTGGCGCCGGCTTCGATCTGCTGCTTGGCGACGCGTAGGGCCGCGCGGTAGTCGTCGCGTTCGATGTGGCCCTTGAAGATCTTGGAGCCGGCGACGTTGGTGCGTTCGCCGACGTTCACGAAGGTGCCGGGGCCGCCGACGATGTTGAGGGCCTCGAGGCCCGCGAGCTGCAGGGCCGGCGTGGCCGCGACCGGGCGGCGGGGCGGGTACTGCTCGGTGCGGCGGCGGATGGCGGCGATGTGGCCGGGCGTGGTGCCGCAGCAGCCGCCGACGATGTTGACCAGCCCGTCGCGGGCGAAGGTCTCGAGGATGGCCGCGGTGTCCTCCGGGCCTTCCGGGAAGCCCGTCGGCGAGAGCGGGTTGGGCAGGCCGGCGTTCGGGTAGCAGGAGACGTAGACGTCGGCCTTCTTGGCCAGCTCCGCGATGTGCGGGCGCATCTGCTCGCCGCCGAGCGCGCAGTTCATGCCGATGCTGATTGGCTGGGCGTGGCGGACGGAGTTCCAGAACGCCTCGGTCGTCTGGCCGGTGAGCGTGCGGCCGGAGGCGTCGGTGATCGTGCCCGAGATCATCAGCGGCAGGCGGAAGCCGCGGGCGGCGAAGGCCTCGTCGATGGCGAAGAGGGCGGCCTTGAGGACGAGCGTGTCGAAGACCGTCTCGCAGAGCAGGAGGTCGGCGCCGGCGTCGATGAGCGCGTCGACCTGTTCGCGGTAGGCGTCGCGTACCTGGACGAACGTCACGTCGCGCTTGGCGGAATCGTTGACGTCGCGGGACATCGACAGCGTCTTGTTCGTCGGGCCGATGGCGCCGGCGACGAAGGCGTCCTTACCCGGGTGCGCAGCCTTGAAGGCGTCGACGGCCTGGCGGGCGACCTGCACGGCGGCGGTGTTGAGCTCGCGCACGAGGTGGCCCATCCGGTAGTCCTCGAGGGCGATCGACGTCCCGTTGAAGGTATTGGTCTCGAGGATGTCGGCGCCGGCTTCGAGGTAGGCGCGGTGGATGTCGCGGACGACCTCGGGCTTGGTGACGACGAGGAGGTCGTTGTTGCCCTTGAGCTGGCCGGGGTGGTCGGCGAAGCGCGTGCCGCGGTAGTCCTGCTCCTGCAGCTTGAGCTGCTGGATCATGGTGCCCATCGCGCCGTCGAGGAAGACGATGCGCTGACGCAGGAGGGCCTCGAGGCGCTCGCCGGCGGGATTCAATGGGAGGCGCTGACTGGACATCGCCCTTACCGTGCGGTTCCGTGGCCTCGGGTCAAGGCACGGTCGGGTCATAAGCGGCCGTTTAGGCCGTGGGGAGGTCGGGCTTCTTGCAGCGCGGCAGGTCCTGGGCGCGGTAGAGGACGATCCGCTTGCCCTCGAACTTCTCGTCGTTCCAGAGCAGGGGGCGGAGTTCGTAGCTGAAATGGGGGGCGATGCCGGCCTTGGCCTTTTCCTCGGCGGGGTCGCCGCCCTGCCAGTAGAGGATACCGTTGGGCAGGGAATGCTTCAGGCCGTGGCGGATGAGCTGCTTGGTCTGGTGGACGAAGAGGCGGAGGTCGGCGACGGCGCGGCCGGTGATGAAGTCATGCTCGTGCGTGAGCGTCTCGGCGCGGGCGTTGAGGACCTGGACGTTCTTCAGCTTGAGGCGCTTCACGATGTCCTCGACGACCATGACCTTCTTGCCGACCGAGTCGACGAGCGTGAAGTCGGCCTTGGGGTAGAGGACGGCGAGGATGAGTCCAGGGAAGCCGCCGCCGGTGCCGACGTCGATGACGCGCGCGCCGACCATGAGCTTGAGGCACTTCACCGCCGCGATGCAGGGCGCGTAGTGGTGGCGTTCGAGGTGCTCGATGTCCTTGCGCGAGACGAGGTTGATCTTCTCGTTCCATTCGCGGTGGAGCGCCGCCATCTCGATGAGCTTCGCCCACTGGGCTTCTTCGACTTCGGGAAAGAGGGGAATGAGGTCCTGCATGGAAGGCGGTGAGCGTGGGCGGGACGTCCGCCGGTGCAAGCGACTTAAGCGCCGGTGGGGCGCAGGGCCTCGCGCAGGCGGCCGATCTGCTCCAGCCGGGCCTGGACGGCGTCCCGGTCGGCGGCGCGGGCGGCCAGGTGGATGCGGGCGTTCTGGCGGAGGTATTCCTTGGTGAGGTGCGCCAAGGCCTTGTCGATCTCCCACTCGGGCTTCACGCCGAGTTCGGTGGCCAAGGCCAGCAAGGGCGGTTCCCAGCCGGCCATGCGGTCGCCGGCGACCTTGGGCGCGCGTTTGCGCCCTTTGGGCTCCTGCTCCGCGCGGCGCAGGTGGCGCAGGTATTGCGCGAACTGCTTCAGGTGCATGCGCTGGGCCGCGTCGTCGAGCGTCACCGGGATGCGGCAAGCGGACGTGACCGCGGCGGCGAACTCCGCGGGGTCGACCTTGGCCAACAACGTCGTCAGCGGTACGTCGAGCGGCACCTGCCGCGGGGGCGTGCCGGTCATCTTGCCGACGATCCAAGCGAGGCGTTC
>JBEGRN010000253.1:0-2892 GCA_041180425.1 Verrucomicrobiota bacterium | reverse complement strand
ATGAGCCCGAGGTAGAACGTGGCGACGGAGTTCAGCGCCAGGGTGTAGTGGCCGGCGGTGATGATGAAGCCGCCGATGAGGACCGCCCGGCGGGCGCCGATGAAGTTGTCCGCGATGAAGCCGCCGAGGATGCAGAGCATGTAGCTCGACATGACGTAGTTGCCGTAGACCGAGGAGGCCTGCTGCTGGGAGAAGCCCAGGCCGCCCGCGGCCATCGGGGCGATCATGAAGAGCATCAGGAGCGCCCGCATCCCGTAGTACGAGAAGCGCTCCCAGAGCTCGGCGAAGAAGAGGTTGCTCAGGCCCTTGGGGTGCCCGCCGATCCCACCGGTGTGCAGCTCCTCCGGGACGTGGGGGGTCGGATCCGGGACGGGGAGGGGTGTTTTCATGGGGGTGGGGCTAGAAGAGACAGGCAAAGCCCCCTTAAGCAGGCAACGCATTTGGCCAAAAGCCCTAGGCAGGCGTTGACAAAGCCCCCCTCCCCGCTAACTTTTTGAGAATCATTCTCAATAAGCGTGACTCCGCTGTCTCAATTGCTGCCCGGCCAATACGGCAAATTGACGTCCCTCAACCCTGAGCGGGCGGTGGATCAGCGTCTCATGGCCCTAGGGTTGCTTCCCGGGATGGTCCTGAAGTTGGTCCGCAAGGCGCCCCTCGGCGACCCCCTCGCCATCGAGTTCGCCGGGCAGGTCGTGAGCCTGCGCCTCACCGAGGCCCAGAACATCCTCATCGACGTCGCCGCGGATTGTCCCATCCAACGCCCCCGCCCCCAAGCATGAGCGCCGCGGAACC
This sequence comes from Verrucomicrobiota bacterium, assembly GCA_041180425.1. GTDB lineage: Bacteria > Verrucomicrobiota > Verrucomicrobiia > Opitutales > UBA953 > UBA953. Next base: position 2,100 of record JBEGRN010000253.1, on the reverse strand, counting down.
AGGCCTGACGGTCGCCTTGGTCGGCAACCCGAACACCGGGAAGTCCACCTTGTTCAACGCCCTGACCGGCTTGCGTCAGCGCGTCGGCAACTACCCTGGCGTCACGGTTGCCCGTAAGTCGGGGCAATGCGATTGCGGCGATGGACTCAAGGTCGAGCTCATCGACTTGCCGGGGCTGTATTCGCTTTCCGCCGCGTCGCCCGACGAGCAGGTCGTCATCGACGCGCTCTCGGGCCATCTGGCCGACGACCGTCGTCCGGACGCCGTGGTCGTGGTCGTCGACGCCACCAACCTGCTGCGCAACCTCTTCCTCGCTTCGCAGCTGGCCGAGCTCGGTTTGCCGGTCGTGCTGGTGTTGAACCAAGCCGACGTCGCCGCGGAACAGGGCGTCAAGATCGACGCCGAGTTGTTGTCGCGCCGGCTCGGGGGCGTCCCCGTCGTGCTGACCTCCGCTTGGAAGGGCGAAGGCATCGCCGCCGTCCGCCGGGCCATCGCCGAAGCGCTTCGGCTCCGCATCCGCATGCCCGCCGTCGAGTGGCCTGCCTTGGTCGAAGAAGCCTTGGCCGATGTTTCGGCGGGCGTCGCCAGCGACCTCGGGCGGGCGCCGTCCCGCGCCGACGTTGAACGGCTCCTGTTTGATTCGACCACTTCGGTCGGGCAGCGCCTCGGCTGGGAGGCAGCGCGCCGAGATGCGGTGATCCGCGCCGCGCGCGACAAGGTGCGTCGTGCCGGCTACAACCCTTTGGCGGCGGAGCCGCTCATCCATTACGAACGACTCCGCAAGCTGCTGGAGGGCGTCGTGCAGGGCGGTGGTAACCGCACCGGCGCCAGCGCCGCGGTCGACCAAGTCCTGCTCCACCGCGTCCTCGGACCGGTCGTCTTCGCGGGCATCATGCTCGGCATGTTCGCCGCGGTGTTCTGGCTCGCGAAGTTCCCGATGCAATGGCTCTCGTCCGGTGCGGATTGGCTCAAGGCGGTGGTCGCGCCGCACTTAGACGGCATGCCGATGCTACAGAGCCTCGTCACCGATGGGATGATCGGTGGGGTGGGGGCGTTCCTCGCGTTCCTGCCGCAGATCCTCATCTTGTTCCTTTTCGTCGGCATCCTGGAGGACAGCGGCTACATGGCCCGCGCGGCGTTCATCATGGACCGCCTGTTCAGCTGGTGCGGCCTCAACGGCAAGAGCTTCGTCCCGATGCTCTCCGGCTTCGCCTGCGCCATCCCCGGCCTGCTCTCCACGCGGACCATCGAGGACCCTAAGGCCCGCTTGGCCACGGCGTTCGCGGTGCCGTTCATGAGCTGCTCCGCGCGCTTCCCCATCTACGCGCTGATGTGCGCGGCCTTCATCGGCCCCCTCTACGGACCGGGCTGGGAATCCGTCGTGATGGTCGGCATGCACTGCGTCGGCTTGCTCTTCGCCGTCCCGACGGCCTTCGTGCTGACGCGCTTCGTGCTCAAGGTGAAGCCGCAGCCGTTCGTCCTCGAGCTCCCGCGCTACCAGATGCCCAAGCCGCGCGACGTCCTCTGGCGGATGTGGCAGAACGCCGCGGAGTTCGTCTCCAAGGCGGGTACGGTCATCTTCGCGATCACCATCATCGTGTGGGCCTTGTCCTACTTCCCGCGTGACCCGGCGGTTGAGCAGCGCGTCCGCGCATCCTCCCCAGGCGAATCCGCCGAAGTCGTTCATGCCCGGGTCCAGGCTGCCTATGTCGAGCAATCGTGGATGGGCCGCTTCGGGAAGAGCGTGCAGCCGATCTTCGACCCGTGCGGCTTCGACTGGAAGATCACCGTCGGCGTGCTCGCCAGTTTCCCCGCCCGCGAGGTCATCGTCTCGACGTTGGGGGTGACGTATTCCGTCGGCGAGGGCGCCAAGGCCGATAGCGCTCACCTGCAGCAGGCCATGCGCGACGCGAAGTGGCCGGACGGCCCGCGCGCCGGCACCGCGATCTTTTCCTTGGCCGCGGTCCTCGCGCTCATGGTGTTCTTCGCGCTCTGTTCCCAGTGCGGCCCGACGGTCGCCACGCTCGCCCAGGAGACGGGGGGCTGGAAGTGGGCCGTGATTTCCTTTGTCTACATGACCGCGCTCGCGTGGATCATGGC
>JBEGRN010000252.1:0-3642 GCA_041180425.1 Verrucomicrobiota bacterium | reverse complement strand
GCCGAAACCTCGTTGACCATTCCCGGGGTGCGTGCGGTCGTCGACGCCGGCTTGGCCCGCATCGCCCGCTTCGATTCCTTGCGCGGGATCGACACGTTGATGGTCGAGGCCGTTTCGCAGGCCTCTGCCGAGCAGCGTGCCGGCCGTGCCGGTCGTACGGGTCCAGGCCGCTGTATCCGCCTTTGGTCACACACGGACCACCAAGCCCGGCCTTTGCGCGAAGTGCCCGAGATCAAGCGCGTCGACCTCGCTGAAACGGTCTTGCTCCTCCTGTCTTCGGGCTGGGGCGACCCGGCGCAGTTCCCTTGGTACGAAAAGCCGGAGGCGATGTCCTTGCAACGGGCCGTCACCGTCTTGACCGACCTCGGAGCCTTGGATGCGCGCGGCGCGTTGACGACGCTGGGCCGACGTATGGCCGTCTTCCCGGCCCACCCGCGTTACGCGCGCATGCTCATGGCGGCGCACGAGCTAGACTGCGTCGCGGAAGTCTCGGCCATCGCGGGGCTTTCCCAAGGCCGCGACATCCTCTTGCGCAAGGTCGATGAGCGCGCCGAACGTGAGCGCGACGCCATCGCGGCAGAGGAAGGTTCCGACTTCTTTACGCGCCTGGCTTTGCTGCAGCGCGCCTCCGAACTTAAGTTCGACCCCGACGCCTGCGACCGCATCGGCGTGCACGGGCAGGCCGCCCGCCAAGCAGAGCAGGCAGCTCGCCAGTTCCTGCGCTTGGCGCAAGGGCAGGGGCTGCGGCTCTCCGAGCAGGCGGCCAACCCGGACAACATCCGGCGGTGCTTGTTGCTGGGCTTTTCCGACCGCCTGGCCGTCCGGCTCGACGTCGGGACCTTGCGTTGCGCCTTGGTCCATGGCCGCCGCGGAGAACTACGCCGCGAATCGTCCATCCGTTCGGCCAAGCTGCTCGTCGCCGCCGAGGTCGACGAGATCCAGACCCGCGGCGAAGTCACCACCTACCTCTCCTTGGCGACGGCCATCGAGGAGGCGTGGTTGCAGGAACTCTTCCCGGCGGACTTCTCCGAAGTCGTCTCCGTGCGCTACGACGCGACCCAACGCCGCGTCCTCACGCGCACCGAGCGCCGCTTCCGCGACCTCGTCTTGGCCGCCGTCGAGCGCGACGACGCTTCTTCCGATGCGGGCAGCCGGATCTTGGCGGACGAAGTCGGCGCCGGCCGCCTCGAGCTCGAGCGTTGGGACGGCCAAGTCGATGCTTGGATTCGCCGGGTGAACTTCTTGGCCAAGCATTGCCCTGAACTGGGCATCCCGCCTTTCGACGAGGCGGGCCGCCGCCTGGTCATCGAGGAGATCTGCGCCGGTGCCACCGCTTACCGCGACATCCGGGAGAAGCCGGTATTTCCGATCGTCCGCGGTTGGCTCACCCATGAGCAGGCCATGGCCTTGGAGTCGTACTGCCCGGAGAAGATCGTGCTCCCTCGTAAGAAGCACCCGGCGAAGATCGAGTACACCGAAGACGGCGAAGCCGAGATCGAAGCCACGGTCCAGGAACTCTACGATTTCCCCGGCAGCAAGCTACGCGTCTGTCAGGGCAAGGTGCCGATGGTCGTCTGCATCCAATCGCCGGCCCGCCGGACCCAGCAGCGGACCCGCGACCTCGACGCCTTCTGGAAGGGCTCGTACGAGTTGGTGAAGAAGGAACTTCGAGGTCGCTACCCGAAGCACGAGTGGCGATAGTCTTTCTACCCCTGACATGCGTCGCCGCGATTTCCTTGCCACCGCCTCCGCGCTTTCGCTCGCCGCCGCCTTGGGCGCGCAAGTGGCCCCTGTCGCTAAACCTTCTCGTAAGAAAGGCCTCGGGCTCTCGACCAAGAAGGGCACTGGTTGGCTGGAAAAAGTCCAAGCCCTCCAGCCGGCTTGGCTCTACACTTGGGGTGGTTCGCGTCCGGACGGGCTGCCGAGCACTGTCGATTTCATCCCGATGGTCTGGGGCTATGGGGGGCAGGATGGCCCGATCGAAAAGTTGGGCGAGAAAGCCAAGGCCGCCGGTCAACGCGAGCTGCTTGGTTTCAACGAACCTGACGGCAAGGACCAGGCGAACATCCCGGTCGAGAAAGCCCTCGCGGCCTGGCCGGCCTTGATGAAGACCGGCCTGCGTTTGGGCAGCCCGGCATGCGTGCACCCGGATAACGCTTGGATGAAGGCCTTCATGCAGGGAGTCGAGGAGCGCAAACTACGCGTCGATTTCATCTGCATGCATTCCTACGCGGGCCCGGATGCGGATGGCTTGGTCAATCGGGTTCAAAAGATTTCCAAGGCTTATGGCGGCCGGCCCGTGTGGCTGACGGAGTTCGCGGTCGCCGATTGGGTGGCCAAGACCCGCGAAGAGAACCGCTTCAAGCCCGAGCAGATCCTGGCGTACATGCGCAAGGTCATGCCTAAGCTGGAGGCCTTGGAATGCTTGGAGCGCTATGCTTGGTATTCCGCCAAGGCGGATAGCGTACCGCTTGGTCCGTCGACTTTGTGCGATGAGGCCGGTAAGTTGACCCCGCTCGGAGAGTATTATCGCTCCCTCTGACGATGAGCCGGCCCGCCGCCTTATGGACTGAGATCCCGATCCACGTCGTGGACTTCGAGGGCAGCCTGCGCACCGGGGTCGTCGAGTATGGCGTCGCGACGTTGTTGGGCGGCGACATCATCAACACCTCGACGCGCTTGCATGCCGCGCGCACGCCGGTGCCGCCCATCGATACGCAGTGCCATGGCCTTCCGTCGGACCGGCTTGCTCGCCGCGCATAACGCCACCGTGGAGTCGGGGCTGCTGCGGGGCACCTGGTTGCGCCCGCCCGCGGTGCCGGCCTTCGTCGAGCCTGGGGTGGAGGTCGCCGAGTGGGGGGCCTGGGTGGACACCTGTCGCTTGGCCCGGGCGTGGGTGCCTAGCTTGGGCGATTATCGCCTGCATGCCTTGGTGGCGGTCTTCCGTTTGGGTGCCCGCTTGGAGGCCTTGGCTGCCAAGCATTGCCCCCCGAATCGCCGCAAATACCACTGCGCCCTGTATGATGCCTTGGCTTCCGCCCTGGTCCTGCGGGCGTTGTGCTCGGTGGAAGGCCGTTCAGCGGCGACTTTGGCGCAGTTGGCGAAGGATAGCCTGTCGGCCCCGGCGGCCGACGAACTATCGCAGGGCGAGCTGGGGCTCTGACTTTTCCGCTTCACACCTTGGGCGGTCCGCACCTAGATAGGCCCCTATCTATGGCTTCCAAGACTCCTATCCGCGTCGCGGTCACCGGCGCCGCCGGCAACATCGGTTACGCTGCAATCTTCCGCCTCGCCTCGGGCGCGGTCTTCGGCCCCGACCAACCCGTCGCGCTGAACCTGATCGAAGTCGGCCCGGGCCTCAACGCCCTCACCGGCGTGGTCATGGAACTCCAGGATTGCGCGTTCCCCTTGCTGACGGACGTCGTCGCCACCGGCGACCTCGACGTCGGCTTCAAGGACGCTGATTGGTGCCTGCTCATCGGCGCGGTGCCCCGTAAGGACGGCATGGAGCGCAAGGACCTCCTCGGCATCAACGGCAAGATCTTCATCGGCCAAGGCCAGGCCATCGCGCGCAGCGCGAAGAAGTCGGTCAAGGTCCTCGTCGTCGGCAACCCCTGCAACACGAACTGCCTCATCGCCCTC
>JBEGRN010000251.1:0-2897 GCA_041180425.1 Verrucomicrobiota bacterium | reverse complement strand
CTTTGCCGCCCGACGTGGGGCTACATCATCGGGCAGGGCATCGCCGCCGGCGAATTGCCTGACGACCCGAAGTGGGCCGATACGTCCTGGACGACCCCGAAGAACGTCACCGTCGACGCTGGCCGCGAGTCCGCGAATGACCGGGCCGACGTCGAGCTCGGCATGGTCAGCCTTTCCGAGATCTACGCCCAGCGAGGCATGGACTTCCGGGCCGAGATGGAGAAGCGGGCGCAGGACATGGCCCATGTCGCCCATCTCGCCAAGGAGTACGGACTGCCCTTCGAGCTGCTTTATCGCCCGAGCAATACCCCCGCTGGTACCCTCTCCCCCTTGACCGAGAACGCCGAGGAGGAGCCGATGACCGAGCCCTCCGGCGCCGCGGAGGAGGAGGCTTCCTAATTTATCCCGATGCGCTTCCTTACCAATTCCCTCAAGGGTCGCGAGCCGATGCTCATCGACCCCGCCAAGGCCAGCGACCACGCGGCCCTCGCGGAGAAGTTCGGCTTTACCGATATGCTGGCGCAGTTGTTCGGCGCGGCCCCTGAGCCCTACATCCTGGAGAACGGCACGGGTGTCATCCCGATTGCCGGAGTGATCGGCAAAGGTCTCTCGCCCCTGGAGAAGATGATGGGTTCGGCTGACGTCGACGCGGTGTCCGAGGCCATCGACAAGATGGTGGCGAACCCGAGCGTCCAGCGTATCGCTTTCCACATCTCGAGCCCGGGCGGCACGGTGACGGGCGTCGAGGAATTGGCGAACAAGGTGCGCGGCCTGAAGGTTCCGACGATGGCCTACACGGACAGCGAGATGGCTTCTGCGGCTTATTGGATTGGTTCGGCTGCCGACCGCGTCCTCGCGGCTCCGTCCGCCACGGTTGGCTCGATTGGCGTCTACATGGCCATCCCGGACTTCTCCAAGGCCGCCGAGATGCAGGGTATCAAGATGGTCGTCATCAAGTCGGGCAAGTTCAAGGGCGCCGGCATCGAGGGCACGTCCCTCTCCGCCGACCAGGTCGAGAACCTTCAGGCCTCGGTCGACACGATCCACGCGGACTTCAAGGCCGCCGTCCAAATGAAGCGCAAAATGGTCAAGGCCGACACGATGGAGGGCCAGACCTTCAACGGCAAGCAAGCCGCGCAGGTCGGTCTGGTCACGGGCTTGGCTGATACCTTCACTTCCGCCCTGGCTAACTTTGGTGGCGGCGTTGTCGCCGCGGCCAGCATCCCGGCTAGCGCAAAGGCTGGCAAGGCCAAGGCCGGCACGAACAAGGTCAAGGCCTCTATCGAGGAGGAAGTGCTGGCTGTCCTGACCCCTCGCCAGCGCGAGATGGTCGACGAGCTGGAAGGCATCGAGGAAACGTTCGGTATGTTCGACCAGACAGCTGGCCCTGACGGCTCGCATTACTCCGCCGCTTCGCCCTTCGCTGCCGAAGGCCTGCTCTGCCAGAACTGCGTCTTTTACCGTGGCCCGCGTGGCTGTGGTCTCGTCTCCGGCGACATTGACCCGAACGGCATCTGCAAGCTTTGGGTCATTCCTGGCTCGCTGGTTAAGGGCAAGTAAGTTGCCCATTGCTGCAAATCCAAATGACCATCGAAGAACAGCTGCACGAAGCCCTGGCCGCCAGCGTCTCCCTCGCCGTCGAGCGTGACGACCTCCGCGCCACCGTCGAGAAGTTGACCGTCGGCGCCGCCGATGAGCTCACCGCCGCCAAGGCTGACATTGCCGCGAAGGACGCCCGCCTCGCCGAGCTCACCGTGGCCGTCGACGGCCTCTCCGCTGAGGTCGTTTCCCTCAAGGCCACCATCGCCGCCCTCGAAGGCGCGCAGGTCAGCGCCTCCAAGGAGGCCGCCAAGATCGCCGCGAGCGTCGGCGTCGCCCCTGTCCAAATGTCCCCCGCTGACAACGCCAAGGCCGAGCCCGAAGCCGTCGACCACGTCGCGGCCTTCCTCGCCCTCCCGGTCGGCTCCAAGGAGCGCGGCGAGTACTTCATCGCCCATAAGGCCGCCATCGTCCGCGGCATCTTCTAATTTCACCCTAATCCCTAATCATTCCTAACCATGGCTAACTCCATCACCGCCGCTCCCGCCGTCCTCGCTGAAGGCGTCATCGGCTCCCTCAAGAACAAGCTGCCCGTCCTCTCGGGCATCTCGACCGTCTTCTCGTCCCGCCCGGGCGTGTCCGGTCTCTCCATCCAGGTGCCCCTGATCGGCACCTCCACGGCGACCACCTTCGGCGCCTCCGGGTACCTGACCCAGGACGACGCGACCGTCACCTCGGCCACCGTCACCCTCGTTCACTACAAGGTCTCGAGCCGCTTCAGCCCGTCGAACCTCAAGGAGTACGGCGCCCAGTTCTTCGTGAATAACTTCGTGCAGACGGCCTCCATCGCCCTCGCCCAGAAGGTCATGGACGTCATCAACGCCCAGGTCACGAACGCCAACTACTCCACCTCCTCGACCTCCGGCGCTGACCTCTCCTACGCCGAGCTCGTGGCCGCGCAGAAGACCCTCGACGACGCGAAGGCCCCGAGCCCGCGCTATGCCGTGCTGAACAGCACCTACGTCTCCGACCTCCGCAAGGACACCACGATCGTCGGCAACAACGTCCTCGGCGCGAACATCATCCGCGACGGCGACCTCGGCGTGATTGCCGGTGCCCGCGTCTACCAGTTCGCCAACCTCGCCACCAACAGCGAAAACCTCGCTGGCTGGGTCGCTGGCCCGGACGCCATCGCCTTCGCCTCCGCCCTCCCCGAGACCGAAATCCCGGGCTGGGAAGTTGCCAACGCCATCGACCCGGACACCGGCCTCGGCGTCCAGGTGATCATGGGCCAGGAGCAGTCGGGCTACATGAACGTCACCGCGACCCTGCTCGCCGGTGCCGCCGTGGGCCGCGCG
>JBEGRN010000250.1:0-5644 GCA_041180425.1 Verrucomicrobiota bacterium | reverse complement strand
TCTCTTCGTCTGTCTTTCTCTGTAATCAGTAATCTGTACTCTGTAATCTCCGACTAGCCCCCTCGACCCTTTCCTCGACTCCGCTCGCCATTCTGCTAGTGCTCTTCTCATGCGAATGCTTTGCTGCTTGCTCGCCGTCGCCGCCGCCGCGGCCGAAACCCCAGCCAATCCCGCCGCCGCGCCGGCGCAACTGCTGCTCGCCGAGGGGTTCGAGGGCGCTCCTGTCGGGGGCATCCCCAAGGGCTACACCAAGGACGGCCCCGTGCGCGTCGTGGACGATGTCTTCCACTCGGGCCACAAGTCCTTGCGCATCGACGCCGCGGTGAAAGGCCCCCGTCGCGTGACCAAGACGGGCCCCGATGTCGCCGCCATCGGCGGCGAGCATTGGGGGCGTCTCTATTTCCGCGTGGACCAGCCGGTGCCGAAGGTGTCTTCCGTGCACATCACGTTCGTCAGCGGCAAGGCCTTGAGCCCGCAGTTCAACGACCCCATCGAGACGCGGTTGATGGGCGCGAGCTTCAATGGCGCAGGGGACGTGCAGTATCTCTACAACGTGCAGACGGCCAAGCGCGGCGAGTTCGGCGTCAGCACCAAGCCGCGCTTCCGCTTCAGCGCGGAGTGGACCTTGGCCGAATGGCACGTCGACCACGCGACGCAGACCTACCAGTTCTTCCTGAACGGCGAAGAGCTGAAGGAAGTCGCGGTGAGCAAGGGCGCGGGCAAGTTCGAGCGCGCCGAAGTGCCGGCGGCCTTCCAGTCGCTGTCGTTCGGCTTCATCAACTACCAGCCGACCCAGACGCCAGGCTTCACGGTCTGGATCGACGACGTGGCGCTGGCGCGGACGCGACTCGGGCCGACGGCTCCGCCGGTGGTGAAGGCGAAATAACCGCCCTTAGGCGTTGCGGAGCAAAATGACGCCGCCGATCGCCACGGCCCCACCGATCCAGACGCGCGGGCTGGGGCGGTTGCCTTCCACGAACCACTGGAAGAGCAGGGCGAAGAGCGGCGATAAGGCCACGATGCTCAAGACGATGGCGGAGGAACTATTGCTCAAGGCCCACTGGTAGCAGGCCACGCCGATGCCAGGTCCAGAGAGGCCGTTCATCAGCATCCAGCCGCGCGCCTTGAGTCCGGCGTAGGGTTGGCGGATTTGGGCGAAGAGGCCCTCGGCGCGGGTGTTCCAGAGGACAAAGGCGAGGACGATGGGTAGGCCGCCGAGGATGCGCAGGAAGCCCTGCGAGAGCCCGTCCGGCAGCGGTTGCTGGGCCGCCAGGCAGGCGGCCTTCGCCATCGGCGTGCTGACGGCCCCGCAGGCCTGCCCAAGCGCAGCGAGGACGGCCAGCGAAATGCCCAACTGCCAGTGGCGACGGTCGCCTTCCGGTGGTCGGCCTAAGGCGATTGCCACGCCCGCGAGGATGATGGCCGCGGCGCCCATCTGGGCGAAGGTCGGCGCGTGCCCGAGGATGACGTACTCGAGGATGAGGGCGAAGGGCGCCGCCAAGGTCTGCATGATGAGCAGGGCCAAGCCGGCGCCGATGCGGGTCAGCGAATGGAAGCTGGCGATGTCGCCCACGCCGAGGCCGATGGCTCCGCCGAGGATCAGCCAAGGCCAGCCGGGGAAGAGCAGGCCACGTCCGGAGAGCCAGATGTAGGCGCCGATGCCGAAGAACGCGACCGTGATGCGGCCCAGGTTAGCGAGGTCAGCGCCGTGGTAATACGAACTGCGGCGCGCGCAGGTGATCGACCAGGCGAAGAAGAACGAAGCGAGGAAGGCGAACTCCATCAGTCAAAGCGTTCGAGGATCGACACGCCCACGGCATCGGCTCGCATCCGGCCTTCGCCCGTCAGGCGTACTTGCGGGCCCACGGACTCCATCAGGCCTTCTTCGATCAATGCCTCGAAGAGGTGCGTCACGCGCGCGGGCAGGGGCGTGGCGAAGCGTTCGGCCAAGGCGGTCGGGTGGACGCCTGCGTTGAGGCGGAGCCCGAAGACGAGCGCATCGCAGAGCAGGTCCGCGGCGCTCAGGTCCTTGACCTGTTCGAGGACGGGCGTGCCGGCGGCAATGCCCTGCATCCATTGCTCAAGGTTCGCGGGATTGGTCCAGCGCCGGCGGCCCCACTGCGAAGCGGCGGAAGGCCCGTAGCCAATCCATGAGCCCATCTCCCAAGTGATGAGGTTATGGCGGCAGGCGTGGCCCGGGCGCGCGAAGTTGGAGGTCTCGTATTGCGCGTAGCCGTTGGCCTCGAGCTGCTCCCAAGTCTGGCGGTAGAGGCGCGCTTCGAGTTCGCGGTCGATCTTCACCTTCCCTTGCGAGAGCTTCACGAACATCGCGGTGTCCTCCTCGAATGTGAGGCAATAGGTCGAGAGGTGGTCGGGCGAGAGCTCCATCGCCCGGCGGAGGTCTTCATGCCAGCGGCGTTCGTCCTGCCCTGGGATGGCGAAGATGAGGTCGAGGTTGCGCGAAGCGAAGCCGGCCGCCTCGATGAGTTCCCAGGCCGCCATGATCTGCTTCGGCGAATGGCGGCGGCCGAGGGCATCCAAGGTGGCGTCGTCAAAGCTCTGCACGCCCATGGAGACGCGGGTGACGCCGATCTCCTTGAGCGCGGCGAGTTTGTCGGCGCGGACGGACGAAGGGGCCAATTCCACCGTCCATTCGCTCGGTTGTCCGGCGGCCTTCGTCATTGCCTCGCCCAGTCGACGCAGGTCCTCCGCGGGTAGGAGTCCTGGCGTTCCGCCGCCCCAGAAAGGTAGCGGTCGAGGTCGCCGCGCTTGGGCTGCTCCTGGTAAAAGGAGCAGAAGTCGCAGGACGACGCGCAGAACGGGACGTGCAGGTAGAGCGCCGTCGCGGGCTGGACCGGCGCCGTCATCACTCGAGCCCGAGCTGCTTGCGGCCGGCTTCGGAGATCATGCGGGGATTCCAGATCGGGTCCCAGACGATTTCCACGGAGGCGGACTCCACGCCCGGCAGGGCTTCGAGCTTGGACTTGGCGTCGGCGGCGATGACCGGGCCCATGCCGCACCCTTGCGCGGTAAGCGTCATCTTGGCGGCGACCTTCTGTCCGCCGCGTTCCCCGGGGGTGAGCTCGAGGTGATAGATCAAGCCGAGGTCCACGATGTTCACGGGAATCTCCGGATCGAAGCAGCCCTTGAGCGCCTCCCACAGCATGTCTTGGTTCAGCGGACCGCTGGCTTCGTTCTTCGGCTGTTCCCCATAGAGCCCCGTGGCTTCCTGGCCCAAGGCGTCCAGGTCGACCGGAGCGATGCGGAAGAGGCCGAGGGCGGTGCGGACGGTGACGGAGCCGCCGAGGGCTTGGGTGACCGTGACTTCGGTGCCCTTCTCCAGCACGACGATGTCCCCGGCGGGGATGAGCGTGGCGGCGCAGTCGCGGTTGAGCTGATGGACGGAGGACATGCCTTGAAACAGTCGTTTAACGGCTCCGTGGCAAGCGTGGGGTGCTCCTGATGTGCGTTTGGCGGTGTTAAAGTTGCGTGCCTAGCCCGCTCCGAGGGTTGAGGTCTGCCGCGGGAGGCTTACGTTGGCGGGACCCCTTCTTATGAAACTGTCCAAGTCTCCTCTGGCCATCTGGTGGGCCTGTCTCTGCGCCGTCGCTGTCTGGGCCGAACCGGCCGCGCTCTTCGATGGGAAAACCCTCGCGGGCTGGGAGGGCGACCTGACCTGGTGGCGCGTGCAGGATGGCGAGATCCGCGGCGGCTCTTTTGAGCGCACGGTCACGAAGAACCAGTTCCTTGCCACCGAGAAGCGGTACCAGAACTTCGACTTGCGCCTCAAGCTGCGCCTCACCGGCACCGGCTTCGTCAACAGCGGCGTGCAGATCCGCAGCGTCCGCGTCCCGAACAGCTCCGAGATGAGCGGCTTCCAGGTCGACTACGGTCCCGGTTGGTATGGTAAGCTCTACGACGAAAGCCGCCGCAACAAGGTCATCGCCGATTCGGCCGACCCCAAGGCCGTGCTCGCCGCCGTCAAGGAAGGCGAATGGAACGAGTACCGCATCCTCGCCGAAGGCCGCCGCATCCGCAGCTGGGTGAACGGCGTGCCCGCGCTCGATTACACCGAGGCCGACCTCAACATCGCGACCGACGGCAAGATCGGCCTGCAGATCCACTCCGGCGGTAAGGCCGAGGTCCAGGTGAAGGACATCCTCCTCGAAGAGCTGCCCGCCACACCGGCAGACATGACGTGGGATAAGGTCAAGGCCGCCCCGCCGGCTAAGGCGGCGGAAGCTCCGAAGAAGAAGGACATCGGCTACAACAACGTGCAAGGCACCCGCCGTTCCGCGGAGGAGCAGCAGAAGCTCTTCCACTTGCCCGAGGGGTTTGAGATCGAGCTCTTCGCGAAGGAAGGCCCGGACATGGGCAAGTTCATCATGCTCGTCTTCGACCAGCAGGGCCGGGCTTGGTCCAGCACGGCCTTGGAGTATCCGGTCGATGCCAACGAAAACCCCGCCGCCGCCGAAGCACTCTATAAGTCGAAGGCCCGGGACAAGGTCGTGGTCTTTGATCGTCCTTTCGCCGCGGGCGTCCAGCAGCCGCGCGTCTTCGCCGATGGCCTCGCCATCCCGGAAGGCGTCCTGCCTTACCAGAACGGCGCCATCGTCCAGCACGGCCATGACGTGGTCTTCCTGCGCGACACGGATGGCGACGGTAAGGCCGACAAGCGCGAGGTCCTGCTGACCGGCTTCGGCGTCCAGGATTCCCACCTCTTCCCGCACCAGTTCACGCGCGCCCCGGGCGGTTGGTTCTGGCTCGCGCAAGGCGCGTTCAATTCCGGCAAGGTAACGACGACCAAGGGCGAGAGCGTCGACTTCCCGTCGACCCGCATGGCGCGTTTCCGTCCCGACGGCAGCTTCTTTGAGGCGACCAGCACGGGCCCCTGCAATATCTGGGGCTTGGTGCTGACGGGGCAGGGCGAGGCGTTCATCCAGGAGGCCAACGACTACGGCTACCCGGTCATGCCGTTCCATGAATACGCCTGGTATCCCGGCTGCGCCGATCGCCTCGCGAAGTCCTACCAGCCGCCGTTCCCGGTGCAGGCCCCGCAGTTCCGCCTGGGCGGCACCGGCCTCAGCGGCTTGGCTTTGAGCGACCACGGCGTCTGGCCCAAGGGCTACGCCGACGTCATGTACGTCGCCAACCCGATCACCTCGAAGGTCAACGCCATCAAGATGGACCGCGATGGCGCGGGCTACACGCTGGAGAAGCTGGCCGACTTCGTCTCCTGCGACGACCCGTTCTTCCGTCCGATCGCGATGACGATGGGGCCGGACGGCTGCCTCTACGTCATCGATTGGTACAATAAGATCATCAGCCACAACGAAGTCGCCCGCAACCATCCGGACCGCGACAAGCAGTCCGGCCGCATCTGGCGCATCAAGCCGAAGGGGTACGTCCTCCCGGTCGTCCCCGACTACACGAAGCTGACCTCGGCCGAGCTCGTGGCTCGCCTAGGCGGGCATATCTTGGGCGACGCCCACCTCGCTTGGCAGACGTTGGCGGACCGCGCGCCTGAGGCCGCGACCACGCAGGCCTTGCGCGCACTGGCGGCCGATGAGGCCGCTCCGGCTGCTCGTCGCATCCAGGCGCTCTGGGTCTTGGGCTGGCAGAAGCAGCACCCGACGGACCTCGT
>JBEGRN010000249.1:0-2916 GCA_041180425.1 Verrucomicrobiota bacterium | reverse complement strand
GTCGAACGCCGACGGAACGTTCACGCTCACCGAGGGCGAAGCCAAGGCCATGGGGCCGGGCTACACCTCGGGCCAGACAGTTCCGAAGGAAATCAAGGTCGAAGCGCTGTCGCGCACTCGCCCGGACAAGCCGAGCGCGGGCAAGGGCAGCGGCACCGGCCAGCCCGAGCTGAACGACTACACGACGCTGCTGACCAAGGTTCAGGGCGACAACGACATCCAGAAGTTCCAGGTCGTGCGCGATGCGTGGGCGTCAATGCAGAAGGCGCCAATCACCGGTCCCGGCGATATTTCGCTGATTTACTCGTTCATGCGCATCAACGACCCCGGCAGCACGGTGCGCGAGGGCGAGTTCGCAACCGCCGAAAACGCCGGTGGCGTTCCCGCGCAGGTCCGCAACCTCTACAACAAGATTCTCAAGGGCGGCCGATTGGAACTTGGCGTTCGCCGCCAGTTCATGGAGACAGCGCAGAACATCTACCGCGCAAGGCTTCCGCAGGTCGCGAAAGCCACGACTCAGTACAGGACCCTTGCGTCCAAGTACGGGCTCGATCCCGATCTTGTCGTTCGAGACTACTCGACGGACGACCCGGAGTTGCCTCGAGAGCCCGGCCTGAACGAAAAGCCTCCGACCGGAATGGTTCTGATCGAGGCAGGCGGGCACAGGTACCTCATCGACGCCAAGCTGAAAGACGAAGCGGTCAAGCGCGGCGGAAAGGTGGTCGGCTGATGGCTTCCGCGGACGCACAGGACAAGAACTTCGACTGGTTCGCGCTCAACGGGAAGCAGGTTGCCGGCATGGTCCCGCCCGAGCAGGCCAGCGACAGCACGATGCGCGCGTTCATGGGAGCGTCTGCGCCCAAAGACCCGAACGCGCTGCGTCAGGAGTACGCATACACGTACTCCCGCAGCCCCGAGGGCATGCAGCGCGCGTCTGTCGATTGGCAGCTGCAGAACCCGCCTCCCGACCCGAAGCGCGTGGCCACCAACCTGCTTCCCACCGGCGCTGCCATGCTGGCGTCTTACCTTGTGCCCGGCTCTGCTCCTTTGGCTTGGGCTTTGCGAATCGGCGCGGCTGGCTTGGGTGGTGCTGCAGGCGAGACCGGTCGCGAGAAGATCATGGACGAGAAGCTCGACCCAATGAAGATTGGGCTCGTCGGCGGCGCCAACGCTTTTGGCGCTGGCGTGGGAGAGGGCGCTAGTTGGGCGGTTCCGCTTGTGGCCAAAAAGTTCATGACCGTTGGCCTGCCGCGCACGCAAGCCATCGCGCGCCAGGTCGTGAAGGACGAGGCTCGCAGGGGCGTTCAGGTCTCGCCTGACGAGGTGGACATCCCGCAGCAGTTCCTCAACCGCGGTTACACGGCGGGCCGCCTGAATCGCAACATGGAGCCCGGCTCAGCGCAAATCACGCGCGACATGAACAATCTCATGGCGCAGCGCGCGGCACTCCTGGACGACGCCACCAACGCTGGCGTGACGTACAACGCCAGCGAGATGCTGAAGTACCTGCCGCAGCTCCGCGCTCAAGCCGCCAAGCAGAGCCAAAAGGCCGTGGCTGCGCTGGAAGCCGCCGTGCAGGACTACGAAGCCACGTGGCGGCTGCCCAACGGCCAGTGGAAGAAGCTGACGCCCGTCGAGCTGGAGGAACAGAAGGAACTGTGGGCGGACATGGGCAAGAGCGCCCGCAAGGCCAAGGACAGGGACGACATCGCCAACATCACGTCCGACTTCTGGGGCAAGGCTGGACAGTCGGCTCGAGAGCGCCTCGAGACGCTTTCTACGGGACAGACCGGGGTCACGACGTTTCCGTCTGGGCCGAACCAGATGGCGCCGGTTCCGATGTCTGGCGCTGCGCAGCCGCCGGTGGTTTCGCCTGCGCCTCCGGGTCCGAGCATCCAGCAGCTCGCTGCGAACCGCGCGGCCCAGAACCTGTACGCCCAGAACCTCGCGATCATCGCCGAGAAGCATGGTATGCCGGTCGATGATCTGGCCGCGCTCGTGAACGGGCAGACGGCCGACATGGGTGCGATTGCCCGTGCGTTCAACGCCTACGGGCTCAAGTACGACGACGTGCGGTTCCTGCAGGGCCTTCGTCCGCAGCCGCTGGTCACGCCGTCCGCGCCTCCGCCGACCCCGGTCATCCACCCGTCACAGATTCAGCCGCCGCAAATCTTGGTCATGCCGAACGGCCCTGTCACCACGCCGGTCGGCCCGTTCGTCACTTCGACCGGGCAGGGCATCGCAGACCTGAACCGCGGCTACCAGCAGTTGCGGCCGCTTCAGGAAGCCGCCCTCGGTGCGGAGCTGCCGCGCGCTTCGTCAGGCGTCATCGACCGAGCGACAGACCTCATGATCCGACCCTCGGTGATGACCCGACTTGCCAAGGTGCTCTACGGCCCCGCTGCTCGTCAGGCGGCGCGCGTCACGCCCATGGTGGTTCCCGCCATCGCTCAGGAGATGGGCATGTTCGATCAGGCGAGCGACCCGTTCAACATGAGCCTCAACCCGTACTAGAACCCCAAAGCGCGGATGGCTTTGGCCACCATGGCTCCTGGGAAATAGAACACAAGAAGCGCGACACGGATTGCTGCTTCGTTGAAGAACACGCAAAAAGCCGTCCAAGCCATCGTCATCCAAAACCCGATGGTGACTGCCCCTTGGCCAAGATGATCCGGAATGCGCGCTGGCTCTCGAAACCAGATCATCAACGGAAGCATCGGTGCGACAAAACACGTCATGCCGGTAGAAAAACAAAGCAAGAACTTCATGGGCTCAGTCAACATCGAGGGGCTCCTGCGAAAGTCCGGTAGGGCGCCACAAGGCTGACACCATATTTGACAGAGGGCAAGGGTGATTCAAGGACTACCGAGGCCGGTCGCCAACTTCGCGGAGCAGGTCAAGTCGGTCATCGCGGGC
>JBEGRN010000248.1:0-2919 GCA_041180425.1 Verrucomicrobiota bacterium | reverse complement strand
AAGATCGCCGACCCCGTGGTTAGCGGTCCGCACATCCAAGCCTTGTTCAAGGGCCGCACGATTGATGCCGCTGGTTCCGGCCCTTGGATCGAGCTCATCGGCAAGGCTGGCGGCGAAGCCGAACTCACCCAGCTCTTCGGCCTGCTGACCAAAGCCAATGCCCTCCAGCCCGCCGCCCGCGTCCGCGCCGCCGGCGCGCTGGTCGACGCCGCCCTCACCCGCAACGCCCGGCCCGCGGGCGACCTCGCCGCGCTCGGGTCGTTGTTCCAATCCGACAACCGTGACCTCCGGCTCGCGGCCATTCGCCTGAGCGGCGCCTGGAAGCTCGTGGCGAACGTCCCCGCCATCGCCCAGTTCGCTGGCCAAGAAAAAGATTCAGCCGCCCGCGACTTCGCCTTCAAGGCGCTCCGTGACATCGGACAGCCCGCCTCCGTCAAGGCGCTGCAAGCCTTGGCCGCCGAGACGCAACCGCTCTCCGTCCGCCGCGGTGCGCTCATCGGCTTGTCCGTCCACGCCCCGGCTGAAGCGCTCAAGGTCCTCCCCGGCATCTTCGCCCAGCTGAAGAAGAACGAAGCCGTCAGCACTTGGCAGGAACTCTTCACCAACGCCGCCTTCTCCGCGCGCTTGGTCAAGGCCTTCCCCAAGGACCTGACGCCGGAGACCTATGCCGCCGCGCTCCAAGCTGCCAAGGGCTCGGGCCGCACCGGCAAGGCGCTCGTCGACGTCCTCACCCCGCTCACCGGCGCCAAGGCCGGCACGCGCGACTACGCGGCCGAAGTGAACGGCATGGTCGCCGCCCTCAAGCGTGGCGCTGACCCGGTGGAAGGCGAAATCGTCTACCGCAAGAACGGTTGCGCGCTCTGCCACGCCATCGGTGGCGCCGGCGGCAAGCTCGGCCCCGACCTTTCCAGCATTGGCGCGAGCGCCCCCATCGACTACATCGTGGAAAGCGTGCTCAACCCGGCGGCGAAGGTGAAGGAAGGCTACCACGGCTTCGCCTTCACCATGAAGGACGGCAGCGTGCTCACCGGCATCCCCGCCCGCGAGACCACCAGCGACATCATCATCCGACCTGGCCCCGGGGTGGAACTCCCCGTCAGCAAGGCCAACCTCGTGAAGCGCGAGAACATCGGCAGCCTCATGCCGGCCGGCTTGGTCGACGGCCTCGAGTTCGTGCCGAAGCGCAGCCTCTTCGCGTTCCTCGGTGAGATCGGCAAGCCTGGCCCCTTCGACACCAGCAAGAACAATGTCGCCCGCGCATGGACCTTCCAAGACCAACCCCCGGGCGCCTTGGCCAAGTCCGGCGCTCCTGCGACCGTCTACTCCCTGATCAACGGCCAGCTCCTCAAGGAGTTCAACCCCGGTCGCCTCTACGCGGAAGCCCGCTTCACCGCGTCGGCGGCGACCGCCAAGCCCTTGGTCCTGACCGGCGTGAAGGCCGCCTGGATCGACGGCAAGCCCGTGGAACTCAAGGACGGCAAGTCGACCGCCACTGCAGCCGCCGGCAATCACGTCCTCGTGGTCGAACCCGACCTCAACGCCCCCTACTTCAAAGCTCAGTGGGACGACGTCACCTTCCTCGGCGACTAAAGCATGACCCCGCCACGCCTCCGCGCACTGCTCACCGGACTAGCCACGACGCTCGTCGTGGCCTGCTCGACGACTGCAGAAACCGTCGGCGAAGCCAAACCCCTCAGCGCCAAAGCCCAAGAGGCCGCCCAAAGCGAAGCCGTTGCCCGCACCGCGAGCAGCGCCGGCAACTTCGCGAAGGCCGCCCAAGGCTACGAAGAATACCTCGCCGTCCTCGCTCAAGACCCGGACCGAGATCCGGCGGCCTATGCGAATGGCCTGACCCAACTGGCGGGTTGCTATTACCGCTTGAGCAATTTCAACCGCGCCGCCCGCTGCTACCGTGAAGCCATCGCGTGCGAATCGGCGCGGGTGGGGCCTGACCACGAGGACGTCATCGGCCTCTGGAGCATCTTGGCGAGCGTGGAGCTGCGCCTGCAAAACAGCCCCGAGGCCGAGCGCATCCAACGTCAACTGCTGGCGACCGAATACCGCCTCCATACCCGCGGGCGTCGCGAGGCCGCCACCATCCTCACGAACCTCGCCGAAGCCCTGGAAGCCCAAGGCAGGCAGGCCGAGGCCGCCCAGTGCCGGCAAGAGGCCAAGGACATCCGCCACAAGCTCTGCGACGAGTGCTAGGCTGGGCTTTTCCCGCCACCCCTTGACAGATTCAGCCCCTTAGGCACCCCTAAGGGGGAACTTACGCGGCCGAATGGGAACTAAATGAGGTTGCCCAGCCCCGCTTGACACGCACCCCTTGACAGCCGTGGCCAGAATCTCCCGCAGATCCATCGACGACCTTCGCCAAAGGGCGGACATCGTCGCGTTGGCGGGCGACTACACCCAGATGAAGCAGCGGGGGCGCGACTGGTGGGGCCTCAGCCCGTTCAAGTCCGAAAAGAGCCCTTCGTTCAAGGTCAACCCCGAGACCGGCCTCTGGTATTGCTTCAGCACCCAGCAAGGCGGTGACGTCTTCAAACTGGTCATGAACCGCGAAGGGCTCGACTTCCCCGAGTCCATCGAGCGCGTGGCCATGCGCTTCGGCTTCCAGCTCGAATACGAGAACGGCGGCGAGACCAGCTCCGAACGCTCGCTGCGCGGACAGCTCCTCGAGATCCACGAGCTCGTCGCCGACTACTGGCGCCGCTGCTTCCTCGAGGACGCCGTGCATGGCGCCTGGATTCAGAACTACTGGACGGAGAAGCGCCGCTTCGACCTCGCCGTCGCCGACGACTTCGGCATCGGCTTCGCGCCCGTCGACGACTCCAAGCTCATCCCCGGCCTCATCAAGAAAGGCTACAGCAAGGAAGCCATCGCCCAGACGGGGCTCTTCTTCGGCACCGACCGCGT
>JBEGRN010000247.1:0-2919 GCA_041180425.1 Verrucomicrobiota bacterium | reverse complement strand
ACGTAGTTGTAGAGCTTGCCGCGGTTGGCAAACTCGTCCGAGAACGAGGTCACGTCCTGCCCGTCGATCACGCCGGCCAGCTTAGGCGCGGCGTAGGTGTCGGCGGTCCAATCGAACCTTGGGTTGGTGGCCGCGGTTGATTTCTGAATTGCACTCGTCAGGGGAAGCTGGCGAGCATCGACTAGGGCCAGAAGGTCGGAGTAATCCTCCTTCTTGGTCGTTACGTCTTTGACTAATGTTCCTGCCATAACTGTGTCCGTCTTTCTCCGGCATTACGCCGGCATGAGGGCGGCCAGGTCTTCCGTCTTTCCACTCTGCTCGAAACGGCTTCGGGCGGCGCTGCCGGCGGCGGGCCTCGGGGGCGCGCTGCGGCTGGGCTGCTTGGGCGGGGCGGCGGCGGCCTTGGCGGCGACCGGGGCGGCCTTGGCTTTCGCGGCGCGGCGGGCGTTGAGGGCTTTCAAGCCCTCGACAAACACCGCGGCGGTGAACGCCCAGTCCGGTCCCATCTGGCGGACCTGCGGACGCGCCTTGATGACCTGCTCAAAGAGCTGGTAATCCTCGCCTTCCTTGGTCTTGAGCCAGGGGTAGTCCGCGGCGGCCTGCTCCAACACCTGCGCTTCCTGCTGCAAGTGCGTTCGCCGGCGCGGGATGGCGTCCAACTGCTCGGCGGCCTTGGCGCGCTCGGCCCGGATGCCCCGCTTGATTTCCCCGAGGAACTTCACCAGTCCCTCGCGGTCCTCCGGCGGCTCATACTTCGCGGCCTTGAGCTGCTTGACCACCAGCTCCGGGTCCAGATCAAGCTGGTCCCGCAGGTCGTCCACCGTCTCCAACGCCCGCTCGGCGGCCCGGAGCGTGTCGCGGCCTTTGGCCTCGACCGTCTCCAGCTCACGCAGGTCGCTGATGTGCTCCAGCCGGTTGTCAATGACCACCGGGGCGCTCTCGCTTACCTGCGCGTCGGCCTTGGCTTCGGGCTGCTTCGCCTTGGTCTCGGCCAGCTCGCGCTTCAGCTCGGCGATCTGCCGGTGCTGGGCGCGGAGCTTGCGGGCGGCGCCCTTGGGTAAGGTCGCCAGCCACTCCTCCAAGGCGTCCTCGCCGTCGGGCTCGGCCGCATCGGGCTTGCGTTCCGCTGTCTCTTCCGCACTCGCCTCCGGGTCGCTGTCAGTGTCCGCGTCCGGCGTTTCAGCCTTCAGCTTGTCACCTTCCGCTTCCCCGTTGGCGCCGTCGGAAGCCGTTTCGAGTTGTGAAAGATCGGATTCAACCGGGCCAGCCTCGGGTTGTGAGTTGTGCTCGTTGGCTGCATCCGCAGCCCCCGCGCTGGGTTCCGTGGTCAGCTCCTTGAAGCCCATCAGGGCCGCCAGGTTGCTGGCCGATTCCGTCGTTGCTGCATCCGCGCCTTGCGTTGCCGCCGGAGTCGCGTTACCCGGCACAGTTTGGTTAGGCATTGTGTCACCGACCGTTCAAGGTGGGTCGTCCACCGTTCCGCACTGCGATGCTTCGGCACCCGCCCAGCGCACCGCATCAAGCTGACAGTGACCACAAAGCAAAACCGCCACCGGATGCCAAGGGCATGGGTGGCGGTTTGCGCAGGTTTGAGCAGGTTTGATTAAATAAAAGGAACTTCAGCGGGGCGGCTGGTTCGCAAATTCCTTGTTAGCCGCTTCATAATCTCGCAGGCGGCGGCGGCGTCTTTGAATGGCGCGGATGCTTCTGCCAAGCGCAATCACAAGCTCGCCCTCAGTCATCCCTGACACCAGCATTGCATCTTCGATTTCTCCCCACGGCTGCCGTGCCATGGTGGCTTTCTTTTCAGACTCGCGGCTTGCTACTGTGGATCTCGACGCCCCGTGAGCCGCGACATAGTTCTTGTGTTGCAATTGACCGAACCGCTCTCTGTGTCTTTTTAATGATGCTAGTTGTGCGGCATGATGAGTCGGATCTTTACGCCATTCGGCCATGTATTTGCGGTGTCTTTCCCTTTTCCATTGCGGCCAGCGGCTAACAAGACGCTGGAGCGAACTGCCATGAGCGCCGGCCACAGCTTCTGGCGATAGGATGTTTTCGGCAGTCGGCGAGGAACACATCATCGAAGTGCTCATGGGAGTCGCTTGCTTGTCGGTTACACCAGCGGCCGCAAGTCCTCGCGCCGGAAGCGGCGGTGGCCGCCGTCGGTGGTGGCCACGGGCTTGAGCTTGCCCACGCGGACGTGCTTGTAGAACGTGTTGTTGGCCCAGCCCGTCACGGCCATGATGTGCCGGCGGGACACCAGCAGCGGCAGCTTGTTGAAGTCGTCGAGGGTCATGGTTGGGTCAGCTTACGCCACTTCGCCAGCGCCGCCCGGATGTGCGGGACGCTGGGGTGGTCAGGGTGTTCGGTGAGCAGGTAATGCTGGCAGGCATCACACAGCTTCTCGCGCGCCAGCTTGGGGTCGGCCGCTTCCTCTTCGGGCAGGTGGCCAAAGTTGGTTCGCACGGTATGCCAGTCCCAGCACCGCGGGCACTTGACGCAATCGGGATCGTTGGCCCGCTCCGCCGTGGCGGCACGAAACGCATTGGCCAGCTCCCGCAAATCTGCCAGGGATGCCCCGGCTCGCGCGGCGTCATCCAGCACGGCATCGCGCGCATCGTTCAGCCTCACGCCTTGGCCTCCTCCAGCTTGGTGTTGCGCCACTGGGCGAGCCGATGCGCCACGGCCCGCACGCCGCCGAGCCGGCCGGCGAGCTTGGTCTCGACCTCGCCCACTACCTCGGGGTCCTCGATGTCCTGCGTGACCTCTTCCACGAGATCCGCCGTGATGGCTTCCACGGCGCGCAGCACGAGGCTGTCCGGCGGCAACGCCTGCACGGCCCGCACCAAATCCTCGCGCTCGATCTTCCGCTGCTCCGCGTTCAACTCACTCATGCCTTCGCCTTTCTCACTTTCT
>JBEGRN010000246.1:0-2932 GCA_041180425.1 Verrucomicrobiota bacterium | reverse complement strand
GGCCGCGCCCAGATGGTGAAGCTCTTCCAGCAGTCGCCGCATCTCCCGCGCTTGTTGGCCGAGCGCGGCTACGTCAGCCTGCAGACCGGCAAATGGTGGATGGGCGACTATACGACCGGCGGCTTCACCGAGGGCATGACCAAGGGAGGCCGCCACGGCGACGTGGGCCTCGACATCGGCCGCAAGACTTTGGCGCCGCTGACGGAGTTCATCACCCGTGCGAAGAAAGACGGTAAGCCGTTCTTCGCGTGGTATGCGCCGATGATGCCGCATGACCCGCACAACCCGCCGGAGCGCTTGCTCGCCAAGTACCGCGACCGCTCGCCGACCCTGCAGGCGGCCCGCTACCATGCCATGGTCGAGTGGTTTGACGAGACCATCGGCGACGTCCGCGCCCATCTGGAGAAGGAAGGCCTGACCCGCGATACGATCGTCGTCTACATCTCCGACAACGGCTGGATTCCGCGCACGGACAAGCCCGTCGTCGACTTCGCGCGCTCCAAGCAGTCGCCCTTCGATGGTGGCATCCGTTCGCCGATCCTCGTGAGCTGGCCTGGCCACATCGCGCCGACCGTGGTGGACGCCCCCGCTAGCGCGGTGGACCTGATGCCGACCTTGCTCAAGCTCGCGGGCGCCCGCGTGCCCGCCGACGGCGATGGCCTCGACCTGCTGGACGACGCGGCCCTCCGCGCCCGCCCGTTCGTCGCCGGCCAGAATTCGACCCACGACATCCGTGAACTCGGCCGCCCCGCCGCCAGCCTCCGCTACCGCTGGCTGGTCGCCGGTGACCTGAAGCTCATCGTGTCGAGCGGACTCAAGACCGGCGACACGTCCAATGGCTCCACCGACGCCACCGAACCGCCGCGGCTTTTCGACCTGAAGGCCGACCCGCATGAGCAGCGCGACCTCGCCGCCGAACGCCCCGCCGACGTGAAGCGGCTTACCGCCTTGTTGGATGGCTGGTGGGATGGGCGCTGAGATTTTGTTTGGAACCATCGTCCGCCTGCGTCCTCTTATCCACATCCCCATGCGCCCCCTCCTCCCGCTCCTCGCCCTCATGTCCGCCTCCGCCTTCGCCGCCGACCTGACCTATTACATCGGCACTTCCGGCCCCGACTCCAAGGGCATCCTCCGCGGGACCATCGATGCGGAGACCGGCAAGCTCTCGACGCCCGTCGTCATCGCCGAGGCGAAGGGCCCGTCCTACTTGGCCTTGAGCAACGACGGCAAGTTCCTGTACGCCACGGCCGAAGTCGCCGGCGGCGGGGTCGCCGCGTATCGCCTTTCCGCCGACGGCAAGGCCACCTTCCTCAACGGCCAGGACACCAAGGGCAAGGGCGCCACGCACGTTTCCGTCGACCAGACCGGCAAGTATCTCTTCGCCGCGAACTATGGTTCGGGTTCGGTCGCCTGCCTCCCGCTCCAAGCCGACGGTTCGCTCGGCGCCGCCAGCAGTTCCTTCCAGCACGAAGGTTCGGGTCCGAACAAGGCCCGCCAGGCCGGCCCGCATGCGCATGGCATCTATCCCGATGCCGCCAACCGCTTCGTCTATGTGCCGGACCTCGGCACCGATGACATCTTCATCTACCGTTTCGACGCGGCCAAGGGTGCCTTGACCCAGAACGACCCGAAGTCCGGCCGCGTGGCGCCGGGCTCGGGCCCGCGCCACCTGGCGTTCCATCCGAAGGGTGGCTTCGCCTACGTCTGCAACGAGATGCTCCTGACGGTCAGCACGTTCACGGTCGATGCGGCTTCCGGCGCGATGAAGGAAGTGCAGGTCCTGCCGACGTTGCCGGAAGGCGCCTCCGCCAAGGGCGCTTCGACGGCCGAGATCTTCTGCCTGCCCAACGCCAAGGCCCTCTACGTCTCCAACCGCGGCCACAATTCCTTGGCCGTCTATGCGATCGGCGCGGACGGCAAGCTGGCGCTCATCCAGCACATGCTCGACGTCCCCGCCGTCCCGCGCGGTTTTGGCCTCAGCCCTGATGGCCGTTGGTTGCTGTGCGCCGGCCAGAAGTCCGGCACGATCAACGCCTATCGCATCGACCCGGAGACCGGCAAGCTGACCGACACGAAGCAGGCGGTGGTGGCGGGTTCTTCCTGCTGCATCGTCTTCGCCCGCTAAACGCGATCGAGCCGACGAAAAAGGGCGCCCGCAGGGCGCCCTTTTCTTTGGTCGTCTGTGCCGGCGTCAGTCGCGCTTGCGCTTGTCCGTCGTCTTGCAGGCCTTGCAGACGAAGATCTTGAAGATGCCGCCGCCGTTGTCTTCGAGCATTTCGTACCCCTCGAACTCCATCTCTTTTTTGCACTTCGGGCAGACCGGGATGGCCGGGGGCGCGACCTTCGGCGCGGTGGGCTTGGTCTCGGGCTTGGTCTCGGGTTTGCTGTCGGCGGCGACAGCCCAAGAGAAGAGGCCACAAAGCAGGCAAAGGAGCAGGGTGGGGCGCAGGGGCATGGTTGGACTCTGACGTTTCCGGCCGGGACGGAAAGGCAAAAAGGTCCGCAAGGCTTGCGACGGCTTGATAACCGACCGTGAGCCCCTAGTTTGCCGGGATGAGGAGCCCCATGGTCCATATCCTGATCTTTGCCGCCTTGCCCTTGGCGGCGGCGGTGGATTTTGACCACGAAATCGTCCCCCTCATCCGCAAGCAGTGCGGCGAGTGCCACACCGGCGACAAACGCAAAGGCAGTTTCTCCATGAACACGCGGGCCTCCTTGCTGGAAGGCAGCGAGAACGGCGCGGTCGTGGTGCCGTCCGACATCGCCAAGAGCAAGCTCCTGGAACTTGTGACGAGCACGGACCCAGATGTGCGCATGCCGCCTAAGGGCCCGGGGCTGAATCCCGCGGAAGTCGCCAAGCTGAAGGCTTGGGTCGCCGAGGGCGCGGTCTGGACCGAGGGCTTCGCCTTCAAGCAACCTGCCTACGAGCCGC
>JBEGRN010000245.1:0-4264 GCA_041180425.1 Verrucomicrobiota bacterium | reverse complement strand
TCCGCCGATGCGCGTGACATGACCTGCTTCGGTCCCGACGAGCGTGCGCTCACGCCCGCCGGCGACGCCAAGCAATTGCGCATCGGCATCCCGAAGGGTTTCCTCGGCAAGGGCGTGGCCCCCGAGGTCGCCGCCGCGGTCGAAGCGGCCGTCGCGTTCTACCGCGCCCAAGGCTGCGCGGTCTCCGAAGTCGAACTGCCTTCCGCCGACCTCGCCGTGCCGACTTACTACGTGGTCGCGACGGCCGAGGCTTCCTCCAATTTAGGCCGCTACGACGGCGTCCGCTACGGCCATCGTTCCGCCCAGGCGGGCACGCCGGTCGAGATGATGACGAACAGCCGCTCCGAGGGTTTCGGCGCCGAGGTGAAGCGCCGCATCCTGCTCGGGACGTTCGTGCTGAGCGCCGGCTACGCCGATGCGTACTACAACCGCGCCCTCCGCGCCCGCGCTAAGATCCGCGCCGAGTACCTCGCGGCGCTGGCGCAGGTCGACGTGCTGCTGACCCCCACGGTCCCGACGCCGGCCTTCAAGGTGGGCGAGAAGGCTTCCGACCCGCTCCAGCTTTACCTCGAGGACATCTTCACGATTCCGGCGAACCTCGCGGGCCTGCCGGCGATCTCCGTGCCCTGCGGTAAGTCCGGCCACCTGCCGGTCGGCTTCCACCTCGTGGGCGCCCCGCTGTCCGAGGCCAAACTGCTCGCCGCTGGCCGCCTCTTCGAGGCCGCCCACGGCTACGCCCACCAACAAGCCGCGCTATGAGTTCCTCCGCTGCATGGGAAGTGGTCATCGGCCTCGAGGTGCACGTCCAACTGCACACGCGCGCCAAGGTCTTCGCGTCTTCGTCCTGGGGCTTCGGCCAAGAGCCCAACGAACAGGTCGACCCCGTCGTCCTCGGCCTGCCGGGCACGTTGCCGGTCGTGAACCGCGAGGCGGTTGAGAAGTCCATCTTGTTCGGCCTGGTCGTGGGCGCCGAGATTCCCGCGCGCTGCGCCTGGGACCGGAAGAACTACTTCTACCCCGACAACCCGAAGAACTACCAGCTCACGCAGAAGGACTTCCCGGTCGTCGTCGGGGGTTCCGTCGAGATCGAGCTGCCGGGTCCGTCCCGTAACGTGATGGGCGAGCACAAGCGCATCCGCCTCCACCACGCGCACCTCGAAGAAGATGTGGGCAAGCTCAGCCACGCGGGCAGCGGTTCCTTGGTCGACTACAACCGCGCGGGCGTGCCGCTGCTTGAGATCGTCACCGAGCCCGACCTCCGTTCCGCCGCCGAGGCCGAAGCCTTCCTGCGCTCGCTCGTCGCGATGCTCACCCAGGCCGGTGTCGCCGATTGCGACATGGAGAAGGGCCAGCTGCGCTGCGACTGCAACGTCTCCATCCGCCGTCCGGGCGCCCCGCTCGGCACGCGCACCGAGACCAAGAACCTGAACTCGATCTCGAGCGTCCGCGACACGGTCGTCTACGAGACGGCCCGCCAGATCCGCGAACTCGAAGCCGGCCGCGCCATCACCCAGGAGACGCGCGGTTGGAACGCCGAGCTCGCCCGTGGCTACGTCCTGCGCGATAAGGAAGACGCCCACGACTACCGTTATTTCCCGGATCCGGACATTCCCACGCTCGAGCTTTCCCGCGCGACGGTGGAGCGTCTGGCCAAGCAGGTCCCGGAGAACCTCTACGATCGCCAGCGTCGCTACATGGACAAGCTGGGGCTGCCGTTCACGGCGGCTTCCGTGCTGGTCGCCAACCGCGAGTTGGCCGAATGGTTCGAGTCGGCCGTCGCCGCTCACCCAGCTAACCCGCAGGGCATCGCCAACCTGGTCGCCAACGACCTGCTCCGCGATTTGTCGGCTGCCGCCGGCGCCGCCACGGGCTTTGAAGAAGCCGCGCCCGCCCCGGTCTCGCTCGCGTCCTGTCCGATCAAGCCGGCCCAGCTCGCCGGCTTGGTGAAGCTCACCGACGACGGGGTCATCTCCAAGCAGCAGGCCAAGGAGGTCTTCGCCGAGATGTTCAAGTCCGGCCAAGACGCCGCCGCCATCGTCGACGCCAAGGGCCTCCGCCAGAACAGCGACACCGGTGAGCTCGAGAAGATCGTCCAGGAAGTCATCGCCGACCCGGCCGTGGCCAAGTCCATCGCCGAATACCGCGCGGGCAACGAGAAGGCCATCAATGCGCTGAAGGGTCCCATCATGAAGCGCACGCAGGGGAAGGCTAATCCAGGCCTGATCGACCAGCTGCTGCGGAAGGCTCTCGGATGAAGGAGTCCCTCGCCCCCGAGTCGCCTTGGGCCGCCGGCGTCCAGGCCGCACGCGATAACTTCCTGCCGTCGTTGCTCATCCTCCTGGCCGCGACGGGCTTGGTGGTGTGCTACTACGAGGTGCCGACGGTCAAGGTCTGGCTCGACGTCATCGGCGCGATTAACCGCGATTACCCGACGGTCTTCGCGATGTGCTGCACGGGTTTCACGGCGGGCTTCATCCCGTGGTGCTTCCGCATGGTTTTTCCGAGCCTCCGGCCGGCCCGGCCGGGCCTCGACCTCCTGCACAGCGTGGTGTGGTGGATGTTCATGGGTATCATCGTCCGCTACTTCTACGCGCTGCAGGGTTGGTGGTTCGGGACGGAGCCTTCCATCCGCGTGGTCACGTTGAAGGTGCTCGTCGACCAATCGTGTTTCACGGTGCTGTGTGGCGCGCCGTTCAACGCGATCTCCCACCTGTGGAAGGACTCGAACTGGGACACCGCCAAGCTGCGCGCAGCGATGGGGCCCGGCTGGTACCGCCGCCTCGTGCTACCCAACCTCCTGCCCAACTTTTTCTACAGCATGCCGCCCGAACTGCAGCTCCCCGTGGCCAACTGCATCGGTTGCTTCTGGGCCCTCATGTGCGTCCGCATCGCCACCCACTCGGGCGTTAAGCGGTAACCTCGTTGCCGTTTCCAGGCAGGGTCGGCACTGTCTTGAGGTAGGGTTGGAACTGCGTGCCAACCTAGCTGCCTTTATTCGCGGGCTTTGCCCGCGGGTAGGGGCGAGATTTATCTCGCCCTCCTAACCAACAAGGGCGCGGCGAAGCCACGCCCCTACCTTCGCGCGTCAGAGCCGCGCGAGGGGACACGTGGGCATGGTGACACGGGGACAAGGGGTATTCCCAGAAGAGTACGGAGTTCGGAGTACGGATGACAGATTTCGGAAAGGAGCCAACATTCCGGTCCCCCGGTCCCCCTTTGCGTTGTGCTCTCCTGCCGGTCCCCGGTCCCCCTTTGCTTATTCTGAAATCTGAAATCCGTACTCTGTACTCTTCAGGTGATACCCCTTGTCCCCTCGCGAGCTCCGCTCGCGCTCCCTTTCCGGTCCCCGGTCCCCCTTTCATTCCCTTTTCACTTTCGCACTTTTTGCACGGCCTCCGGCCGATTTGCACTTTTGCACTACTGCCTTCCCCCAACCCCTCCATCGAGCCTCCTCCCTCGATTCTGCCCTCAACTCTGCCCTCGATCCTCCCCCCGATTCTGTCCTCGATTCCGCCCTCTATTCACCCCACGATTCACTCCTCGATTCCGCCCCATCCCCATGTCCTGCACCCCTCCTTCCTCCGCTTCCGAAGTCTTCTGCCGCGCCGCCAAGTGCCGTCGCTGGTCCGCCCGTATTGCGCTCGTCTTCGCGGTCATCCTCGCGGTGATCATGGTCAAGGGCGGCCATAGCTTCGTCCACAACGCGGAAGATGCTGCCAAGAACGGCGCCGCCGAGCGCATCACCGGCTTCCTCGCCGTCTTCCTGACGCAGCTTGCCTTGCTCGGCGCGACCCTCTTCTACGCCCGCCGCGGTTTCTCCGCCGCGCACCACGCGTCCGTGAAGTCCAACAACCTCAAAGCCCTCGAACTCCTCGCCGCCCAGGCGACCGACGAAGCCACGAAGAAGGACCTCCTCGCGCGCGCCGCCGACCTCGTCGCCGGCAAGCCCGGCTGCTGTAAGTAAGGGTCGGGACGCCGCGCGTGGGTTGAGGGATGAGGGTTGCGGGTCTAGAAAAGGCAGAGGGGACACGTGGACATGGTGACACGGTGACAAGGGGTATGCCCAAAGAGGTCAGAGTACGGATGACAGATTACCGAAATAAAAGGCACCCACTTCCCGGTCCCTCTTTACCTTGCGCTCACTTTCCGGTCCCCGGTCCCCCTTTTCATTCCCTTTTCACTTTCGCACTTTTTGCACGGCCTCCAGCCGATTTGCACCTTTGCACTGCAGCCAACCCCCATCCCCCTCTTTTATGCCAATTAT
>JBEGRN010000244.1:0-3155 GCA_041180425.1 Verrucomicrobiota bacterium | reverse complement strand
AACATAATATTTGATAAATTGGCCGCAGGCACCTTCTTCTCCAAGCTCGACCTGGCTTCGAGCTACCACCAGTTCCGCATCCGCCCGGCGGACCAGTACAAGACGTCGTTCCGCGTCCCCGGTGGGCAATACGAGTTCCGTGTGGGCGCCTTCGGGCTTCACGGCATGTCTTCGCTGCTCATGCGCTATATGCACTCGATCTTCGGGCGCCCGGCCCTAGCCTTCGACGACCTGGGCCGACCGCTTCCAGCGGGCCAGGGGACCCCTGCACCCATGCTTGGTCAGTTCGTGCAGGTGTACATGGACGATATCCTCATTTTCTCGCGCACCCGCGAGGAACACCGCCGCCATGTTCGGATGGTGCTCGAGACCCTACGCCACCACCAGCTCTACGCTAAGGCCAGCAAGTGCGAGTTCGGCCGGTCCTCTGTCGGCTTTCTTGGTCACATCATTTCGGCTCGTGGCGTGGCCGTGGACCCCCGCAAGATTGAGGCCATCCGGGCCTGGGCCCGTCCTGTGTCCTGCACCGACGTGCGGCGCTTTGTCGGCCTCTCCAATTATTACCGCAAGTTTGTCAAGGGCTTTGCGAACTTGGCTGCCCCACTTACCTCCCTGTGCAGCCCGAAGGCCAAGTTCCGATGGACGGCAGTCGAGCAGCGCAGCTTCGAGCAGCTCCAGGCCGCCCTGATGTCGGCGCCTGTGCTGAGGGTGTGGGACCCCGCTCGGGCCACGCGTTTGATCACTGACGCGTCGGAGCTGGCTGTTTCGGCGATCCTTGAGCAGCCGGACGATGCTGGCGCCTGGCATCCCGTCGCCTACGAGTCGCGTAAGCTGACCGCCCCTGAGCGGGCCTACCCGCCGCACCTGTTGGAGCTGCTTGCCGTCGTGCACGCTTTGAAGGTTCTCCGCCCATATCTTCTGGACCGTCCCTTTGAGCTCCACACGGACAATGCCAGCTTGCAGTGGTTCCAGCAGCAGCGCCACGTGACCCACCAGCAAGCTCGGTGGCTCAATACTTTGGCCGAGTTCCGCATGAAGGTGGTCCACATCCCTGGGCGTACTAACCCGGCGGATTTTCTTACTCGCAAGCGCTTCCCCACGGGGCCGGATCCGGCGCCTTCGACAGGTTACGCGGATCCCGAGAGCTCTCTCCAGCTCTCCTTGCTCGAGGGTTCTCCTCCCTCCACGCCGCAGCCCCCAGGCAAGGTGTTTGTCCATCGCGGGCACGCTGGGTCGGACGCCCCAAGCTTCCTTCACGAGTCGTTTACACAAGCCCTCGCTTCCGCTGTCGATAACGATTCTGTTCTGGGTCCCCTTGCGGCCGCAGCACGTCCGCTGGCCGGGGGCCTCGTCGACAGCCGCGGGCACCCGGTCCCTTTGACCACGACGCCAATGCAACCCTCGTATTTGTGGCGCGCCGGTCTCCTGTTTCGCCGCAGTGCCAGTGGTGATCGCTTGTGCATCCCCTCGGACCCCGAACTTCGGCGGCTGGTACTCACTGAATTGCACGCGACCCCTCTGGGTGGGCATTTTGGCCGTGAGAAGACCATGGCCTTGGCCCGCCGCATGGTCTGGTGGCCAAATATGGCGTCGGACGTCGAGGCTTTTATTCGCACGTGCCCGGTCTGCCAGCGGGTGAAGGCCGAGCACGGTCCGCCGGCCGGGCTGTTGTATCCCCTGCCGGTGCCCTCCCGCCGCGGGGGGACTGTGGGCTTAGACTTCCTGGACATGCCGACCGCGGCCTCTGGCCATGATTTCCTTCAGGTGCACATCGACTTTCTGACTGGTCGCGTCTGGCTCGTCCCTACCCACAAGACGGCAACGGCGACGACTGCAGCCTCGAACTTTGTGGGCTCCGTATTTCGGGACGTGGGCCTTCCCGATGTCTTGGTCTCGGATCGGGATACCCGCTTTACTTCGGAATTCTGGACGGCTTTGCATGCTGCCCTCGGCACTACCCTGGTCTTTGGATCGCCACACCATCATAATACGAATGCCAAGACCGAACGCGTCAATGGCGTCATCGCCGACGTGCTCCGCTCCTTCGTCTCTGAGCGGCAGGACGATTGGCCTGCCCTCCTCCCACTCGTGGAGTTTGCCATCAATGATTCGGCATCGCCGCTGGGCACAGGGTATACTCCGTTCTACGCTGACCGCGGTCAACATCCGCGCCGGCCTCTTTCGATCCCTCTGGACCCGTCTGCATCCCCGCCGTCCAGCGGCTCTGCTGTCGCCCAACTCATGGACCAGGTGACGGGCGAGGTACGGGCGCTCCTCCAGGAACACCAAGACCGCCGCAAGGCGGCACTCGATCAGCGCCGTCGCGACGTGACCTTTGAGGTCGGGGATGAGGTGCTGCTGGATACTACTCACACTCCACTACCTTCGCGCGACAAGCTGTCGGCCCGCTGGATGGGCCCTTTCAAGATTCTCGCCAAGACCGCCCCAAATACGTATCGGCTCGCGGTTCCTGCGGCGTGGCGCGCCTTCAACGAGTTCAACGTGGAGCGTCTTCGTCGCTACCTCCGCCGCCCTCTTGCGCTGGGAGGTGACGCTGACGAACCACCCCCGGTGGTCGCGCAGGACGGTTCCTTGGAGCACGAGGTTGCTGCTATCCTCCAGTTCCGCTTGCGCGCGGGACGCCCGCAGGTGCTGGTCCGCTGGGCTGGCCAAGACGCTTCTGGCGAGAGCTGGGAACCGCTGGAGAACCTGACCAACTGCGAAGAGGCCATCGCCGCATTCGAGCGGTCTCGCGGCGTCAAGCTTCCCCGCCGCCCTCCCGCTCCCCCGTCGGCGGTGGTGGGGGGTGTTCCTTGGTGACCTGGGTCGCGCGCTGGTCGGCCGGCGCATCCTCTACTGGTGGGGCGAGGACGGCTGGCAGCTGGGCTCGGTTGCTCGCGTCTCGTCGCAGGCTTCCTTCTCCCACGTCGTTGCTTATCATCGGCGCTCGTCCGCCCTCTCGGGCACTGCCCACTCGCTGCTTGACGCCGCCTCTTACGGCTCCACTTGGGTTGCCCTCTCGCCCTTAGCCCCCGCCGGCGTTTCTCGCACGCGTACGCGGCCGCCTTCCCCCCCGGCCCCGACTTTGAGTTTGGCCGGTGGGCCGTGAGATTCGGCCCGGGCCTGGATGGGCCCGGAGCCTGGAGATTAGTAAA
>JBEGRN010000243.1:0-2957 GCA_041180425.1 Verrucomicrobiota bacterium | reverse complement strand
CCGCGGATGACGATCGGGCAGTTGATGAGGCCGCCGGACATGTAGCGGATGTTGCCGGCGTTGTTCACGATCTGGTCGAACGCCACGTAGGAGAAGGACCAGAACATCAGTTCCATCACCGGGCGGATGCCGAGCATGGAGGCGCCGATGCCGAGGCCGATGAAGCCTGCTTCGGAGATCGGGGTGTCGACGACGCGCTTGGGGCCGAACTCCTTGAGGAGCCCTTCGGTCACCTTATAGGCGCCGTTGAACTGCGCGACTTCTTCGCCCATGAGCACGACGTTCTCGTCGCGCTGGAGCTCTTCGCGCATCGCGGCGCGGAGCGCCTCGCGGTAGGTAATGACAGCCATGAAAAAAGGTCGGGTAGGGGATTATTCGAAGATGATCGTGCCGCGGCTGGTCGTGTTCGGCCCGCGGTTGTCCTCTTCCCAGTAGATGTGCTTGGTGATGTCGGCGACCGTGGGGTCGGGCGACTCCTCGGCGAACGTCGCGGCCACTTCGGCCTCGGCCATGGCGGCCTCGTTGATGGCGTCGCGCGTGGCGGGCGTCAGCACGCCTTCGGCGAGCAGCTCGTTTTCGAAGAGCAGGACCGGGTCCTTCTTCTCGCGGTATTCCTTGATCTCGTCCTTGTCGCGGTAGGTCTTGTCCGGGTCGGCCATCGAGTGGCCGAAGTAGCGGTAGGTGAAGATCTCGAGGACCGTCGGCTTGGATTCCTCGTGGGCGCGCTGGACGGCGGCGGCCGTCTTGGCGCGGACTTCGTAGACGTCGTGGCCGTTGATGACGTCCCAGGCCATGCCGTAGCCTTCGGCGCGCTTGGCCAAGCAACCCGGGTGGGCGGTGGAGCGTTCCTGGGAGGTGCCCATCGAGTAGCCGTTGTTCTCGATGACGAAGATCATCGGCAGGTCCCAGAGGGCCGCCAGGTTGTAGGCTTCATGGACGGCGCCTTGGTTGACCGCGCCGTCGCCCATGTAGGCGAGGCAGCAGCCCTTGAGGCCCTTGTACTTCACGGCGTAGGCGAGGCCGGTGCCGAGGGGGGCTTGGCCGCCGACGATGCCGTGGCCGCCCCAGTAGTTCTTGTCGGGGGCGAAGTAGTGCATCGAGCCGCCCTTGCCTTGGGAGCAGCCGGTCACCTTGCCGGTGAGCTCGGCCATGCACTCGTTCATGTTCATGCCCACCATGAGGGCGTGGCCGTGGTCGCGGTAGCCCGTGATGATGTGGTCATGCTTGCCGAGCAGGGAGATGGTCCCCGCTGCGACGGCCTCTTGGCCGACATACAAGTGCAGAAACCCCCCAATTTTACCCTGCTGGTAGGTACGGATGCAGCGCTGCTCGAAATGGCGGATACGTGCCATTTTGGTGTAGAGCGCCACCTTCTCGGCCTTGGACAGGGCCGCGTTGACGGGGTGTTTAGCGAATTCTGAAGGACCGGCAGGCTTCTTCAGGGATTCCGGATGGGTGAGGACAGCGGGCTTGGCCACGGTAGTTCGTTTGGGACGATTGGAGGGGTCTAGCGGGGAAGGTCAAGCGAACCCGCCGGGAGGGGGATTTGCCTTGACCGAGGGGGGGACCCCCTCCCTTTTCTCTTTAATCGCCTAAAACGGCGAAAAGACCCCTTCTATGTCCGAAAACTCCGAGGCGCAGGTGCGCGAATTCACCGTCCAGAACCGCATGGGTATCCATACCCGCCCGGCGGCCCAGATCGTCCGCCTCGCCAACCGTTATCCCGACGTCGAAATCACCGTCTCCAAGGACGACGAGGTCGTGAACGGCAAGAGCATCATGGGCTTAATGATGCTGGCGGCCGGCCAGGGTTCGGTCTTAAGATTCTCGGTGAGGGGCAAGGACGCATCCCCGCTCCTCGACGAAATGGATGCCTTGTTCGCCCGTAAGTTCGACGAATCCTAACCCACCCCATGTTAGCCCTGTTTGCCAGCTTGGTCGTCTTCGCCGCCAGTGAGACGGCCGCTCCGCCGCCCGTCCCGCTCATCCCCGATCCGGAAGTGCCGCGCTACCTCAACACCGCCGAACGCGCGGAGTGGGGCCGCGCCGTGCGCCAGGTCGAGCTCGGCCAAGCCCGCGTCCAGCAGGGCACGAGCATCATGAACGCGCCGCGGATCGAGTCGAAAGGCGCCTTCGCGGAGACCGCCGAACAGGTCAAGACCCGCGCCCAGAAGATCATCGACGAAGGCCGCAACCAGTTGGCCCAGGCCCAGCCTTCCATCATCCGCCTCCGCAACGTCGCCGGCACCCGCTACCTCGAGGTCACGAAGACCGTGAACCTTTCCTTGGACCTGCCGCAGACGAAGTGGGACTACTCCCTCACGTTGGCGGCCGTCCGTTTCCAGAAGATCGCCCGGGACCAAGGCTTCCAGCAGCAGCACATCGTGGGCGCCATCACGGTCCTCGAAGGCAGCAAGCCCTTGCCCACGCCCGCTTTGACGGAGCAGCTCCGCGCGGCTTGGAATAAGGCTGACCCCAAGGCGCTTTCGCCTCTCCCGCCGGGTATGGCGAACTACGGCAGCTTCAGCTTCATGAGTGGCGCCGCCGGCAACTCCCCGACCCAGCCCCGCCAGTGGGCGGAGATCTGGGCCGAGGTCTATCCCTTGACCGCCGACAATTCCGCGTCCCTGCTGTTCGTGCGCATGAGCGACTGGGTGACCCATCGCGTCATCGCTTCCGAGGTCTACCTCACCACGACGGGCCCCGCCGACACCTTCCCGAAGGTGTACACCGCGACCCTGTCCTTGAAGGACGAGAAGAGCTTCATCCCCCGCCTCGCTGGTTCCGGCGACTGGGTGCTCGGCTACGATCGCTCGGGCTCCGCCTTGGGCGCGGCGCTGCTACGCCACCTCTGCGTGCGCGTCGGCAACATCGGCGTGGACAGCCGCGAGGTCGTCCTGGACGTCGTCCCGGTGCCCCCCTCCGTCACGGAGCGCGAACAGCAACTGGCGTTGGCC
>JBEGRN010000242.1:0-2988 GCA_041180425.1 Verrucomicrobiota bacterium | reverse complement strand
CAAAAGTTTGAATGTATTTGGGCGGGCACGCAAGCAGAATAGGTGGTGGGCGGGGTAGGGGGCGGGGTAGGCTGAATAGATGCCGTGCAAAAGTGAAAAACGGAGCGGTGCTCCTGTGCAAAGGTGCAAAAGTGAGTGACTCGATGCGGGTGGCGGGTGGCAGGCCCGGGAACTGATTCTGCACCTCAAGGCCCGAACCTGAGTCCTGAGGGCAGCCACCGGATCATGGATGCCTTAGGACAGCACGTGGTGCTGTCCCTACCTCGGTACAGCGCTGTCGTGACGCGGTCCCGCCCCTACCTGATGCATCTAATCGATCCAGTCCTCGCTGCAGCCATCGACTCAGCCATCGACTCTGGCTGGGCTTCAGCCCAGCCGATTCACCGCGCTCACGAGGGCCTTGAGGCCGGCGAGCTCGATGTTGGCGTCGACGCCGCAGCCCCAGATGGTGCGGCCGTCTTCGGACTGTAGGGAGACGTATGCGGCGGCGGCGGATTCTTCGCCGGCGGTCAAGGCGTGCGAGCGGTAATCGCGCAGGGTGAACTTGGCCCAGCCCTTGGCGGCAAGCGCATGCACGAGCGCGCTGATCGGGCCGTTGCCTTGGCCGACGATGGTCTGCTTGGCGCCCTGGTAGACGACCTCGGCGGTGCAGCTGACGGCTTCCTTGCCGGTGGCCTGCGAGGTGAAGCTGAGGAGTTCGATGGGCTTGGCGACGTTCACGAAGTTCGCGCGGAAGCACTCGTGGATCTCGGCGGGGGAGAGTTCCTTGCCGAGCTTGTCGGCGTGCTTGCCGATCAGGTTGCCGACTTCGGGGTGCATCAGCTTCGGGAGGTCGAAGCCGAACTCGCGGTCGAGGATGTAGGCGACGCCGCCCTTGCCGCTTTGCGAATTAATGCGGATGATGGCCTCGTAGGAACGGCCGATGTCCATCGGGTCGATGGTGAGGTAGGGGACGTCCCAGGGCGCGTCGGCGCCGAGCTTGCCGCGGCGGTCCATGCCTTTCTTGATGGCGTCCTGGTGGGAGCCCGAGAAGGCCGTGAAGACGAGGTCGCCGCCGTACGGATGGCGTTCGTGCACGCTCATGCGGGTCACGCGTTCGTAGACTTCGCGGATGCGGCCGAGGTTGCGGAAGTCGAGGTGCGGGTCGACGCCGTGCGAGAACATGTTCAGCGCGACGGTGACGATGTCCAGGTTGCCCGTGCGCTCGCCGTTGCCGAAGAGGGTGCCTTCGACGCGGTCGGCGCCGGCCATCAGGCCGAGCTCCGTGGCGGCGACGCCGGTGCCGCGGTCGTTGTGCGTGTGCAGCGAGACGATGGCGCTGGCGCGGTTCTTGAGGTGGCGGCAGAACCACTCGATCTGGTCGGCGTGCGTGTTGGGCGTGCCCGCTTCGACGGTCAGCGGGAGGTTCAGGATGATGCGGCGCTGGGCAGACGCGCCCCAAGCGGCCGAGACGGCTTCGCAGACTTCGAGGGCGTAGTCGGCTTCGGTCAGGACGAACGTCTCGGGGCTGAATTCCAGCTGCCATTGGGTCTCGGGCAGGGCGTCGGTGAGCTCACGGATGAGCTTGGTGCCGGCGACGGCCATCTCGAGGACCTTTTCCTTGGACAGGCCGAAGACGATCTCGCGCTGGGCGGGGTTGGTCGGCGTGTAGAGGTGGACGATCGCGCGGCGGGCGCCCTTGAGCGATTCAATCGTGCGGCGGATGAGGTGCTCGCGGGCCTGCACCAAGACCTGGACGGAGACGTCGGCCGGGATGAGGTCCTTTTCGATGAGCTCGCGGGTGAAAGCGAACTCGGTGTCGGACGCGGAGGGGAAGCCGATTTCGATCTCCTTGAAGCCGATGCGGCAGAGTTCCTGGAAGAGCTCGTGCTTTTCCGCCACGTTCATCGGGATGGCCAAGGCCTGGTTGCCGTCGCGAAGGTCCACCGAGCACCAGCGAGGGGCGGACGAGATCGTCGCGTCGGGCCAGCGGCGGTCCGGGAGGGCGACGACCTTGAAGGGGCGGTATTTCTGGCCGGTGGGTTGCATGCGCGGGAAAGGGGCGGAAGGCGGAAGGTTAAGGGGAGGGAGGAACGAGGCGAGCGTGGTTTGGGGTGCCCCAAAGCAAAAAGCCCGCCCGGAAGGTCCGGGCGGGCTTTCGCAAAGGGGCGAGACCCGGACTTAGGCGTCAGGCTTGGTCTTCGGAAGCTTGGTCACGCGCTTGATGTCCTTGAGGGCACCGCGCTTCTTCAGCAGCTCCACGCGCTCGAAGCGCTTGAGGACG
The DNA here is from genome assembly GCA_041180425.1 of Verrucomicrobiota bacterium. Lineage (GTDB taxonomy): Bacteria > Verrucomicrobiota > Verrucomicrobiia > Opitutales > UBA953 > UBA953. The sequence continues at coordinate 725 of JBEGRN010000242.1, read as the reverse complement.
TTACGCTTGGCGCCGGAAGAGGAGGCGCTGGACTTGAAACTGTTGTGCTGGGTCATGACCGTGAAGGGGAGGAAAGGTGGAGAAAAGGGCAGGGAGGGCGGGGGGCAAGGGGAAAAAGCCGAAAAGTGCGGCGGAGGGGCATTTTCTTCGGGAAACCCCGCCTCGGGGCGGTCCGATTTAGGCCAAGACGCCCTTCGCGACCTTACCATGCACGTCCGTGAGGCGGAATTGGCGGCCTTGGTAGCGGTAAGTGAGGGCCTCGTGGTTGATCCCGAAGAGGTGCATGAGCGTGGCCTGCATGTCGTGCACATGCATGGAGTCCTTCGTGATGTTCCAGCCGAACTCGTCGGTCTCGCCATACACGTGGCCTTTCTTCACGCCGCCGCCGGCCAGCCACCAGCTGTAGGCTTTGCCGAAGTGGTCGCGGCCTTTGTAGCCCTGGCCTTGTTGGTTCTGGCCGAAGGGGGTTCGTCCGAACTCGCCGCCCCAGACGACCAGGGTGTCGTCGAGCAGCCCGCGCTGTTTGAGGTCCTTGACGAGCGCCGCGCTGGGTTGGTCGGTGTCCTGGCACTGCACGCCGAGCTGGCCGGTAGTGAGGTTGTTGTGCTGATCCCAGCCTGCGTGCATGAGCTGCGTGAAGCGCACGCCGCGCTCGGCGAGTCGGCGGGCGATGAGACAGTTGTTGGCGAACGTCCCGGGCGTGAGGACGTCGGGCCCATACATGT
>JBEGRN010000241.1:0-3012 GCA_041180425.1 Verrucomicrobiota bacterium | reverse complement strand
GTCGAAGCAGTCGCCGAGATGGACGCGGACGGTCGGCTTGTAGTCCTTGATGAACTCGCACAGGGCTTCGGTGGCGTTCTCATCGGCCATGTCGCCGTGGTTGTCACCGAAGGCGACGAAGCGGGTCGGGGTGCTCATTCGGTGAAGGCCACCTTCTTGGCCTTGAGTTCGGCGAGGAGGGCGTCGCGCTGCTTGCGGGCCTGTTCGAGGTCGAAGCCCAGCGGGATGACGGTATCGCGGGAAGTCTTGCTGTGGACGCGGAAGTACCACTTCTGGCCGGAGCGCATCAGGTACTTGTTCGGATTGTCTGAGACCGGGCGCTTATGCTTCATATGCTCGCCGCAGACGGTGAACTTAGGGCAGGCCGCGAGGAAGGCCACGCGCTCAGGGGTGAGGCCGATGCGCTTCGCCCAGGCGATGGTGTCTGGCGTCAGAGTCTCCATGACTTGGCGAGGATGCGGCCCTCCGACATGATCTGGTTGCGGGAGTTCGGCTTGAAGATGTACTCCTGGTCGAAAAGGTGGCTGGCGCGTATCTCGGCGATGCTGTCGAGCTCTTCGTCGTTGGCGGGGCCGATGCCGGCGGTCGAGACGTAGACCGTGCGGACCTTCCAGCCCTTTTCCCAGAGGATGTCCTGACAGACGCGCAGCTCATTGATGTAGCGCCAATCGGAGCAGACCACGGTCTCTGGGGAGACCTGATCGTGGTGCTTCATCACCGGGCACCAGTTGGCGAAGTGGCGGGCGAAGACGTCCTTGTCGAGGCGCCGTGCGAAGGTGCCTGCGTTGACGAGGAAGTCGCGGTTGTCGCACTTGAACTCGTCGTTGAAGAAGTTGCCGTCGAGGCCGAGGTAGTCGAGGTAGTGGTTCGCGGCTTCCTTGAGGGCGTCGGCGAAGTTGATGTGCTCGGCGGGGCGCGTCGACCATTCCAGCAGGCCGGAGGCGAGGGTATCCTTCCCGGCCCTGGCGAAGCCTGCGATCAGGACGAGCGTCGGGGCGGCCATCGGCGTGGGGGCGTCGGTCATGGATTAGAATGGAACGCCTTCGGAGGGCGGGTTGTCCTGCACGGTCGGCTTCTGGGAGCCCTTGGGATAGGTCAGCTTGTACTTGTACTGGGGCTTGCCCTGCCATTCGCCGTTAGGTTCGACCTCCACGCCGACGAGGATGGTCTGGCCGCAGGCAGGGGAGATGTATTCCATGAACTCGGCTTGGGTCGCGTCCAGCCTGATCTCGTTCGTGAACTTGCCGGAGAACTTGCCGACGAGCATGGCGAGCGCCTTGCCATACTTGCTGGAAAAGTTCTTCGACAGGCAGAAGCCCTTGTCGTCGACGAAGAACAGGCGGCAGGATGCGGTGCCGTCCTCCCAGACCTTGACCTTCTCGAACTTCGGCTTGATGAGCTTGAGGCGGTACGTGCCGTTGGTTGAGATGGAGGTGAGCGGCGGGCGGTCGTTGTTTTCGGTGGTCATGGTATTAGGCGAAGGTGATGCTGTTAGCGTTTGCGATAAAGCGAGCTCGGCATTCAGGGCTGGCTTTGAATGCGATCAGGTCATCGGCGTGAGACTTGTCATAGGCGTTTAGGCCTTTGGTAATCTCAAAAGCAGTCGGAGCGCGAAGGTTATCCGTAAACCATTCACCAGCGTGTCGGTAGTTCTCAATGTACCAATTCAGCACAGCAAAAAGCACCGGAGAAGAAACATGGTCAGTATCGATTTCAGTCACGGGTACGCTATTGCAGAACTTGATAGCGTATTCAGGAAACACCATGCAAAGCAGGGCGTCGTTCGTGATTTTTTCGTCGGGGACTTTGATATTAGTGGTCATGGTGTTAGGCGAAGGTGATGGGGGTGGATGTTCCGGCGGCCTTGATGTCGATGACCTGGATGTCGTCGCCGTAGGCGGGCCAATCGTTGAGGGTCGTGCACTCGCGGTAGGTCTGCAACGCCTTCTCGAAATCGGCCACGGCGTAGGACATGAGTTCGGGTCCGATCTCCACGACGGCGGTCGCATAGGGCGGCTGCTTCTCGATGAAGAGGAAGCGGAAACCGAGCATCCGCTGGCTGAATGCGGTCTCGTAGCATAGGCGGTAGAAATAGGCCTGTAGGTTATAACGATAGGCGCGGACGGCCTTGAGGATGCCGGCAGGGGACGCGTCCTCGGTGGTCTTCAGGTCCCATAGGTAATCACCGGCGACGCCGTCGATGGCGCATTTCAGCTGCACGCCGTTGTAGTCGGTCGTGAACATGAACTCGGTCTTGTCGAAGGTGACGCCAAGGCGCTTAAGGGCGAGTTTAGCGTGAGAGGCGATGAGGTGGCACTCGGCGGACTCCTCGGCGCTGACGACCGTCATGCCGGGCTTAAGGGAGGACTGGAAGGCCGCGTAGGTCTCCTTGCCTTCCTTGGTGCGGCGGTCGACCTCGGGGGCCGTGATGAACTTTTCGTTCAAGGCCTCGGGCTGGAGGACGGCGCAGTGGATCAGCGAGCCCATGCGGAGGGCCTTGGTTTCCTCGCGCTCCTGGTTGAGATAGGCCTGATAGTGGGCCGGGGACTTGAGCAGTTCCTTGGCGCCGGAGTAGTTGAGCGCCTGGATGCCGTCATAGATGACGCGGTGCTGGATGGGGTCGGGTGCGATACGCATATGTGGTGTGGGTTTGGTGTTGGTGGGAAAGTCAGAGGGCGTCGTCGTCGGGTGCGGACTCTTCGACGCTGGCCGAGATGCGGCGCACGTCTTCGAGGGCTTTCTCGGCGGCGTTTTCCATGGTCTCGAGCGTGTTGCGCAGGACGCGCAGCTGGACGACGACGACGTGGATGCGATCATGCAGGGGCTTCACGGCGGCGGCCTCGTCGGCGAGGTCGACCTGATCGGCGAAGACCTGGAGCTCCGTGATGGCCGAGCGGTTGAGGTCGGAAAGGTTGATGATGTCGGCGTCGTGCTGCTCATAGCGTCCGGCGATATGCTGGACGGTGGCGAGCGAGCCGGTGATGTTCTCGACGAGGCGCTTGATGTTCTCGC
>JBEGRN010000240.1:0-3013 GCA_041180425.1 Verrucomicrobiota bacterium | reverse complement strand
ACTGCGCACGGTGCACGGCGTCCGCTTCGTCTCGGACAACGCCGGCGTGATCGCCTTCGACCTACCGGAGCTGCTGGGCCAAGAGACCTGGTTCACCGTCAGCGGCCACGGTTACGGCGTGAAGGCCGATGGCTTCGGCTACAAAGGCGTGCGCCTGCGGCCCGCGTCGGGCCAAAAGCTGACCGTCACCGTCGAACGCCGCATCCTCGCCCAACGCCTCGGCCGGCTCACCGGAGCGGGACTATTCGCGGAAAGCCAGAAGGTCGGCGAACACCTGGCTTGGCGCGACGGTCCCGTGCAAGGCTGCGACAGCATCGTGAACGCACGCTTCGAAGGGAAACAATTCTGGTTCTGGGGCGATACCAACCTCGCAAAGTACCCGCTGGGGATCTTCAACGTGTCCGCCGCCACGACGGCGGACTTCGTGCCGCCGGCCCGCCCGCCGCTGCAGGTCCGCTTTGATTATTTCCAGAACGCCCAAGGCACGGCCCGCGGCGTGGCCGACGTGCCGGGCGACGGGCCGACCTGGATTTGGGGCGCCGCCACGCTGAAGGACGCGCAAGGGCGCGAACACCTCGTGGCCTCCGCCGTCAAGGTGCGCGGGAACATGGAGGCCTACCGCTGGGACCTCGTGGAGTGGGACCGGTCCGCCCAGAAATTCCTGCCCGTGCTGACGTTCTGGACGAAGTCGCCCGAGCACCCCAAGGCCCCGAAGGTGCCCGATGGCCATGCGCTGAAATGGCGCGACGACCAAGGCAAGGAATGGCTGCTCTACTGCAACCCCTTCCCGACGCTCCGTTGCCCCGCGACCTACGAGGCGTGGAAGGACCCTTCCACCTGGGAAAACCTGACGCCCGACCGCGCCATCCTCACGCCTGCGGGGAAGAAGGTCGAAGCGCATGGCGGAGATTTGGCGTGGCATCCGTGGAGCCAGCGTTGGCTGCTGCTGTTCACGCAGAAGGGCGGCGACTCTTCGTTCTTGGGCGAGATCTGGCTGGCGTCCGCGCCTAGCCCGACCGGCCCTTGGACCGGCGCGCGCAAGGTGGCCTCGCACGACAACTACACGTTCTACAACCCGGTCCTCCACCCCGAGGCCTTCCGCGCCGACTCGCCGGTGATCCATTTCGAGGGCACTTACGTGACGACCTTCACGAACAACCAGCAGCCGACCCCGCGCTGGGACTATAATCAGGTGCTGTACCAGGTCGACTTGTCGCAACCCGCTTTCCAGGCCGCGAAATAGGCGGCTCGCTTGACCGCCCCGCCAAAGCGGGCGAGAGTGCGGCGTGGATTCCGCCACCCAACGTCTCCTCGCCGCCCGGCAACATCCGGGCCGCCGCGCGGTGATGCACCAACGGTGGGATGACCTCGGCTTCTTCCATTGGCGCGTCGACCCGGCCGAGGTCCAACGCCGCCTACCCCGCGGGCTGACGGTCGACTGCTTCGGTGACGCGACCTACCTCGGCGTCGTCGGCTTCCAGATGAACGCGGTGCGCCCGGCCTACCTGCCGCCGTTGCCTTGGCTCTCCTATTTCAACGAGCTCAACGTCCGCGTCTACGCGCGCGATGGCTCGGGCGAACCCGGCGTGGTCTTCCTGTCGCTCGATTGCGACCGCTGGCCGGCGGTGGAAATCGCGCGGTCGCAGTTCGCGCTTAACTACCAGCACGCGCGGATGCGCCATCGTTGCACGGCCGGCACGCATACGCTCGACTGCCGCCGCCGCGGCGAAACGGAAAGCGCCCGCTTGGCTTGGCGCCCCTTGGGCACGCCGACGGTCACCGCGCCGGGTACGCTCGAGTTCTTCCTCGCCGAGCGCTACAACTTCTTCACCGAGAAGGACGGCCAGCTGCTGCGCGGCCAAGTCCACCATGCCCCCTACCCGCTGCAGTCCGCGGAGGTGGTCGCGTGGAGCGAAGCCCCGGTCGCGTGGGACGGCTTCCCCGTCACCCACCGTCCACCCGACCTCGCGCACGCGAGCCCAGGCGTGAGCATCGAAGCCTTCAGCCTCGTCCCCGCCCATGCGTAAGCGGCTCACCGACTACCGCCACGCCGTCTGGGACTGGAATGGCACGCTGCTCGACGACACGTGGCTCTGCTGCGAATCGCTGAACCAGCTGCTGCGCGAGGACGGCCATCCGTTGGTCGACCCGCTCCGCTATCGGCAGATCTTCCAGTTCCCCGTGATCAAGGTCTACCAAGCCATCGGGTTCACGCCCGACGAGACTTCCTTCCGCGCGATGTCGGTCCGCTTCATGGCCGCCTACGAGGCGCGCAAGTCCGAGTGCCAACTGCACCCGCACGCCCGCGAGCTGTTGACCGGACTCTCCGCCGCCGGCCTGACGCATTCCGTGCTCTCGGCCTACGAACGTAGCCTGCTGCTCACGACCTTGCAGGACTACGCGCTGTCGCACCACTTCATCAAGACCTGCGGCGGGAGCGACATCCACGCCGGCAGCAAAGAAGAGCGCGCCCGCATCCACTTGCATGACCTAGCCATCGCCCCTGACCAAGTGGTCTACGTGGGCGACACGGCCCACGATGCCGAAGCCGCCCACGCGATGGGGGTGGATTGCGTCCTGGTCGCCCACGGCCACCAACACCGCGATCGCCTGCAAGGCCTCGGTGTGCGCGTGGTCGACGGCTTCGCCGAGCTCCTAGCCGAACTCGGCTGAGCGGATTTGCAACATTTCGGGCGAAAGCGGGCTTTTTCAGGCCTCTGGGGTGCGTTTTGGTTGTCCTTTTCGGAGCGCCTAACTCAAATAGACCACCCCTTCCCCGACCATGGCCTCCCTTGCTGCCTTTGATCCCAACTTCTACGAGAACCCTTGGCTCGTGCTCCTGCTCGCGATCCTCGTCGCGTTCGCCATCTACCTGATCCTCCGCCCTGCTCGTAAAGCCCAAGACGAGGTAAACGAAGAGATCGCCGACGTTCAGCAGGCCGCCTCCGAGGGCTTCAGCGCTTCCGAGCAGGTCTTCCCGCCGTCCGCCGACTTCGTGTCCAAGGCCCGCGTC
>JBEGRN010000239.1:0-3023 GCA_041180425.1 Verrucomicrobiota bacterium | reverse complement strand
CGCGCCCTCCAGATGTATCTTACCTTTGCACCTGTGCACAGGCCGTAGGCCACTTTGCACCTTTGCACGGCCACTCCACTCAACTTCCCCAGCTCCAGCGCTCGGGCACCCAGGCATACTGGTCGCCCTTAGGGACAACGGTGCCGATGCCAGGCCAAGGCAGGTGGAAGCCGAAGGCGCGCGACTTGTTAGCGGCCATCCGGGCGAAGAGTTTCTTACGCGTCTTGACCGCGGTTTCGGGGTCGTGGTCCATCGCGACCGTCCACCCGACGTTCTCGAACATGAGCACGTGATGGTGCACGACATCGCTGATGTGCACGAGCGATTCCTGGCCGGAACGGATCTCAAAGCAGGCATGACCATCGGTGTGGCCCGGGGCGGCGATGATCTCGACGGCGTCATGGAAAAGTTTCTGGCCGTCCTTCACGATGACGAGCTGCTCCTTGAGGATGTCGAAGTTCTTGCAGACCGTCTTCACCATGTTGGGCAAAGGCTTCTTGTCGCGCTTGGACTTGGAGAAGTCGGGGTTAGGGCCGCGCCAGAAGTCGTATTCTTCCTGCAGGAGGTAGATCTTGGCGTTCGGGAACGCGGGCTTATCGCGGTCGACGAAGCCATCGAGGTGGTCGGAGTGCGAGTGGCTGAGGAAACCGGCGACGACCTGGTCGGGCGTGACACCGGCTTGGCGGAGGCCTTCGGCCAACCAACCGAAGTTCGGGTTGGGATGACGTTCGCCGAAACCGGCATCGATCAGGGCGACTTCCTTGCCGATCTTCAGCCCCATGATGTTGACGTAAAGCGGGAGCGCATCGAGGCGCTCGCGATTGAAGACCATGGCATCTTTCATCACCGGGCGATCCGCTTCGGGCCACATCAGGTTCAGGCCCTCACGGAAGAGCATGTGGCCATCGCTGATGGAGAAGGCCTCGATCTCGCCGATCTTGAACTTGTAGACGAACGGGTTGGGCGGGCGCTTAACGGGAGCCGGCTTCGGGGCCTCCTGCGCACCGAGACGGACGTTCATCGCCGCCAAACCGGCCAACGCGAACGCCGCGGCGCCCAAGAATTCACGACGAGAAGCAGGCTGAGGAACGTCAGGGGTCATGCCTGCGTATCCTCAGCCTTCCGTCCTCGATTTCAAGCCGAACCGCCGGCCCTGCCCGCCCTTACTTCTTCGCGTCCGGGAATTCCTTCAGCAGTTCATCCGGCGTGTAGAAGCCGTTGCGGTCCTTGGTCGCCGCACGCACCTTGGCGACCTGCGAGGGTTGGATCGGCGGTGCTTGGTTGCCGAACGAATTCCGCACGAACGTCAGCACGCCGGCCAATTCATCGTCCGACAGGCCCTTGAAGGCCGTCATCGGGACCTGCCCGGGCATCTTCACGCCATTGACTTCAATCGGGCCCATCAGCCCATGCATGGCCAAGCGAATCAAGCGCTCAGGGTTGCCGTTGACCCAGTTGGACTTCGCGATCGGCGGGAACTGCGCGGCCGGGAGGCCTTGGCCGTCCGCCTGGTGGCAGGTGATGCAATGCGCTTCGCGACGGTACACCTGCTCGCCGAGCTCAAAGAGGCGCTTGTTATAACCGGTGAGCGTCGTGGTGGCCTTCGGGGCGGCTTCCGCCACCACAGAACCACCGTTGAGATACGTAGCAGCGGCGGCGAAGACGGGCTTCAGCCAAGCATCTTCAGGCTGCTTGCGGGCTTCGGCCAAGACCGCCAAGCCGAAGTCCTTGCCCAGCCAAGTCGCTGCGTTGACGGCTTCGAGGCGGACACGGCCATGGGCGTCGCCGGCGGCGCGCAACAGCAACTCGCGCTGGTCGGCAAGGCGGTGACCGTTATAGCGCAGCACGCGGACCGCGGCGGCGCGGACGCGATGGTCCTTCGCCTGCAGGAGCTTCTTCAGGAGCGCGCCATCCACCTGATCGAGGCCCCAAGATACCCAGAGGCCCTCCAGCTGGTGATGCTCAAGGCGAGGGTCGTCGGCGTTCAGACCGGACAACCACTTCTGCAGCCCGGAAAGGACTTCGGCCGCCGGACGACCACGCAGCTCAAGACGGCTACGCTCGCGGGCGCGATCCTCAGGAAGCGTGAGGTTCGCCAAGAGCTGTTCCACGCTGGCGCCGGTGATGACGGGAGGCTTCACGAGCGGTCGGCTCGGGTAGGTGATTCGGTAGATGCGCCCGTGCGTGTGGTCGCGCAGCGGGTCGCGGGCGCTGTGCTGCATATGGCCGATGAGCACATTGTGCCAGTCAGCCACGTACAAGGAACCATCCGGCGCAAATTCCATCGAGACCGGACGGAAGTTGCCGTCCTTCGATTGCAGGAGGTTCTGACGGAACGTCAGCTTGAAGCCCGTACCGTCTTCCGACACCGCATGCTGCTTGGTGCCGAGGAAGCCGATCGTGTTGTTGATGATCAGGTCGCCTTGGACGTCATCGGGGAAATGGCGGCTGCTGATGAAGTCCAAGCCGGCGGTCGGACGGACCATCTGGGCCTTCGGGATAAGGTTCGGCGGGAGCGGCGCGAACTCGCCGAAGGGCACCCACAGGGACGCAGGGGTCATCCAGCGCACATTGGGATCGGAGGTATCGGCGAAGAAATCCTGGCCATAGGCGTCGAAGGCGATGCCCCAAGGGTTGGGGATGCTGACGCGCAAGGTGCGCTCGAGCTGCTGACGCTGCGGCGCGTAACGGAAGAAGCCACCATTGGTGCTACGCTCCACGCCATAGGGCGTCTCCACGTGGCTATGCAGGAACGTGCCTTCGGCCATATAGAAGGCGCCCGAAGGATCGGCCCGGAAGGCGCTGATGGCGTGGTGCGTGTCATGGTCGTCGAAGCCACTCAGGATGACCTCGGAGCTGTCGGCTTGGCCGTCGCCATTGCGGTCGCGGAAGAGGACGAGGTGGCTGCTCTGCGGGACGTAGACGCCTTCGGGGGCGAACTCGAAGGACAACGGCAAGTGCAGGCCGCGGGCAAAGATGGTCTGCTTATCGGCCCGGCCATCGCCATCGGTGTCCTCGAGGAT
>JBEGRN010000238.1:0-3035 GCA_041180425.1 Verrucomicrobiota bacterium | reverse complement strand
CTCGGAGAGCTGTTCGACGACGATGATGGTCTGCTTGCCGAGGCGGCGGCCCATGAGGGCGAGCTCGATGTATTCCTCGTCCTTGTAGCCGTTGCAGATGAGGAGGGCCTTGCGGTTCTCGAGCAGGGCGAGGGCGATGATGAGCTCGGGCTTGGAGCCGGCTTCGAGGCCGAAGTCGTATTCTTCGCCGGCGTCGAGGATCTCTTCGACGACTTCGCGGAGCTGGTTGACCTTGATGGGGAAGACGCCGCGGTAGCGCGCCTTGTAGCCTTCCTCGTCGATGGCCTTGCGGAAGGCCTCGTTGATCTGGGTCACGCGCTGGCGGAGCATGTCCTGCACGCGGATGGTCAGCGGGGGCTTCAGGCCCGACGCCTCGACTTCCTTGATGATGTCGGCGATGCGGATCTTCCGGTGGTCCCCCTTCGGGTGGACGCACAGGTTGCCCTGCGGATCGACGGAGAAGTTGTTACCTCCCCAGCGTTTGAAGCCGTAGTAGTCTTCGGCGTCTTTGGTGGTCCAAGGCGATGGTTTGCTCACGTGAGTAGGCGTGGACTTTTTATCCCCCCGCCGGAAGCGCAAGGGGAAATCTTCCCCGCCGGCGGGACGCCTTCCGGCTCGACCCGCCACGGGGTCGGGGTTGAGATGTCGGCATGCCCGCTTCCCGAGTCATCGCCGCGTCGCTTGCGTTACGGAAGGCGCTCGCCGGGCTGTCTTTCCCGAAGCCCGCCGACCTGGTCTACCGGCCGCTGGACTACGCTTGGGAGCCTCATGAGGCCTACTTACGGCGTTACGCGGCTGCCGGACCCCGCCGCGTGCTGTTCTTGGGCATGAACCCCGGCCCGTTCGGGATGGCCCAGACGGGCGTGCCGTTCGGCGAGGTCGCCGCGGTGCGCGATTGGCTGGGCCTGGAGATGCCGGTGGGCCGCCCGCCGGTCGAGCATCCCGGCAAGAAGGTGACGGGGTTCGCCTGTCACCGTTCCGAGGTCAGCGGGCGACGGCTCTGGGGCTTGTTCCAGGAACGGTTCGGCCAGCCGGAAAAGTTCTTCGCCGAACACTTGGTGCATAACTACTGCCCACTGCTTTTCTTGGAGAACACCAAACTAGGGCGCAACGTCGTGCCGGAAGAATTGCCGGCCGAAGCGATGGCTCCGGTGAACCAAGCCTGCGACAAGCTCCTGCGCACGATGGTCGAGGCTCTGGGCGTCACGACGGTGGTGGGAGTCGGCGGTTATGCCGAGGAGCGCGCCCGCGAGGCCCTCGACGGCTTGCTGGTGACCTATGCAAAGGTGCCTCATCCGAGTCCGGCCAATCCGGTCGCCAACCGCGGCTGGTCCGAAGCGGCGACCAAGGCTCTGGTGGAGCAAGGCGTATGGCGATGATCGAGGAAATCCTAGGCCGCCCCGCCTGGCGCCAAGCGCTGTGGCGTTGGTGGTATCCGTTCTTCACCCGTCGCGTCCGGGCGCAGGGCATCGACTTCCTGAACTACGCGTTCGAGACCGACCCGCCCATGGGCCTGCCGTTGTCGGCGGCGGACGAACCCTTCCGCCCCAACATCCAGCTTTACCATCACGTCGCGGCGGCCGCGGACCTCGCCGGCGCGCGCGTGCTCGAGGTGAGTTGTGGCCATGGCGGCGGGGCTTCCTACCTGACGCGGACGTTGGCGCCGGCGGAATATGTCGGTTTGGATCTCAACCCAGAAGGCATCCGTTACTGCCAGCAGCGGCATCAGGTGCCGGGGTTGCGGTTTGTCCAAGGCGACGCGATGGCGCTACCTTTTCCTGATGGGTCGTTCGACGTGGTCGTCAATGTCGAGGCTTCCCATTGTTACCCGGACTTCCGTCGCTTTGTGGATGAAGCGGCTCGCGTGCTCAAGCCCGGCGGCCGCTTGGTCCACGCCGACCTGCGGTATCCGTCGCAGGTCGTGGCTTGGGTCGACGACCTAGCTAAGCATCCAACTCTACGGCTTGAACGCATGCGGCTCATCAACCCGGAGGTCGTCCGTGGGATGGAGCGTAACACGCCGCGCTACACGGAGATGATCCGGACCTGCTTCCCTTGGTTCCTGCACCGCCTCGGGCTGGATTTTGCGGGCGTCCAAGGCTCACGGCTGCACCGCGACGCCTTGAGCGGCGAACTCAGCTACCGAAGCTTCCACCTACGCAAGCGCTGAGCCTCGGCTCAGGCCTTATGGATGGGCGGCGGCGTGCTGTTCAGGCCACGGTTACGGAGGCCGTTCAGGACGATCAGGTTGATGAGGTGCATCACCCCGAGGACGATGACCACGATGCCTAGCTTCCAGCTGAGGTGCTCGGCGACGGTGAGTCCGCGGGCGGGCGGCGTGCCGGTCGAGAGGAAGAGCAGCATGAAGCCGAAATTCACCAGGTAGAAGCCGATGATGAGGAGATTGTTGACCGAGTCGGCCATGGCGGCGTTGCCGTGGAACGCGTCGATGAGGAAGGTGCGGCCGCTGCGGAACAGGGTGCGACCCACCCAGATGGTGATGGCGAGCGCGGCGACGAAGTAGACGCCGTATTCGATGAAGCTGAGCGGGTCGGTGACTTCGTAGTTGGTGCCGTCGTAGGCAGCGAGGAGGGCGAGCGAGTGCATAGCGTGATTAATCCTCGTGGGCGGCTAGGCGCCTGCAAACCCGCAGTTTTTGTATTAGTTTATATCCGACGGTGTATTAAAGGCCGACCCGAGGGTGCAGGCTTCGTCATATGTGCGCAGCGTTCCCGCCCACAAAGTCGCCTTGGGCTGAGGCTTAAATGAGGCTATAGGAGGATGCGTCCCCGCCGCCGGCGTTTACTTGGGCTCCAGGAGGATCAAGCGTCCCGGGGTGCTCGTGCCCGCCGCGAGCGAGTTGCCGCGGCAATACTCGGCGATGAGCAGGCGATGGCCGGGGAGGGCGAGCATCGAGATCGGACGCGCCAGCGGGGCGGCCAAGGTCTGGACGCGGGCCTCTTTCTTGGCGACATCGAGTTGGAGGAGCAGCAGGTCGAAGCCGCTCTGGTCCTTGAGGTAATTGCCGAAGCGGG
>JBEGRN010000237.1:0-3042 GCA_041180425.1 Verrucomicrobiota bacterium | reverse complement strand
ACTCTGTCCCGCCCACTCACTTCCCCATCTGCTCGCGGTAGAGCACCTTGAAGGGATTCTCGGCCGGGCCTTTGACGCCTTCGTTGACCATCATCGGGCGGACTTCTTTCCACCAAGCCTCGTGCTTCGCCGCCAGCTGCGCGACGACCTCGGGATGCTGCCCGGAGACATCGGTGCTCTCACCATAGTCGACGCCTAGGTCGAAGAGTTGCCAGTTGGGTTGGGCGGGGGAGGCGCCGGCGGACTCCCCCTTCGCGACCGCCTTGGCCTTGGCCTTAGCGTTGGCTGGGCCGTTGCCAGCGGAGACAAGGTGCCAGCGGGCCGTACGCACGCTGGTCTGGGTGTAATGACCGACCTCGGGATCGGAGCCGTTCCAACGGCCGACGTGGGTAAAGAGCACGCGGTCGGGCCAAGCGACTTCCTGCCCGGGCTGGGCCGTCAGCAACGGCACCAGGCTACGCCCTTCCATCTGCGCCTGCATGGTCGTCGAAGCAGGCGTCCCGGTGAGTTCGAGGAGCGTGGGGGCTACATCGATGTGCGCGGCGAGGGCCTTGCAATCGCTGGGCTGGAAACGCCCGGGCAGACGCCAGAAGGACATGGCGCGGATACCGCCCATGTAGGCCGTGCCTTTCTGGGCGCGCATGCCCGCGTTGAAGACCTTGGTACCGGCCGTGCCGCCATTGTCGTTCATGAAGACCACCAAGGTATCTTGGGCGAGTCCGAGGGCCTCGAGTCGCGCCAGGATGCGGCCGACATTCTGGTCGATGTTGTGGATCATCCCGAAGAAGTTCTCGGTGTCCTTGCCGAGGCCCTTGCCCTCGTAGAGCGCGGCGTCCTCCGGCCTGGCGTTATAAGGCGCGTGCGGTGCATTGGTGGCGATCCAGGCCAGGAACGGGCGCTTGGCGGCGGCTTCGCCCTCGATCCACCGAGTCGCTTGGGCGAAGAACTCATCGGTGCAATAGCCTGCCGTCTTCACGAACTTGCCGTTATGGAGGATCGTCGGACCATAGTAGGAATTCTTCGGCACGTCGCCGCAGCTGCCGGGATAGCTCTGGCCGATGCCACCCGCGCCATGGATGAAGACCTCGTCGAAGCCGCGCTTGTTCGGCTGATACTGCGCCTCATCGCCTAGGTGCCATTTGCCGAAGATGCCGGTCCGGTAGCCGGCCTTCTGAAACTGTTCGGCCAAGGTCGCCGCCCCAAGGGCCAAGCGCTCGCGCTCCAAGATGGTATGCGTCACGCCATTCTTGAACTCATGCCGTCCCGTGAGCAGCGCGCTCCGCGTCGGTGCGCACGTCGGCGAGACCTGAAAATCCACGAACCGGACGCTTTCCGAACGGAGCTTGTCGAGGTTCGGCGTCTTGAGGACGGGATTACCATGGGCGCTCAGGTCACCATAACCTTGGTCGTCGGTGAGGATGAAGAGGATGTTCGGCCGGGTCGGGGCAGCCAATAGGCCAAGGCAGGAACAAAACAGCCAAAGGAAGCAGCGCATGGGGATAGGCCCAACCTAGGGACAAGCTAGGCCGATTCCAGCGGAATCCCTGCCCTTGGCTGGACAGCGCTGCCCAGTAGAGCCTATAAAAAAGCCTACCCCTGCGATGAAGTCCCTCCGCTCGCTGCTCTGCCTCCTGCCAGCCCTGCTCTGCGCCCAAGGCGCCCCCACGGGCGCCGAGCTCTATCGCCAATATTGCGCGGCCTGCCATGGCCAAGAAGGCCGCGGCATCCCCCAAGCTTTCCCGCCGCTCGCGGGCTCGGACTTCCTCGCCACGCAACGGGACAAGGCGCTCAAGGCCCCGCTGGAGGGCTTGCGCGGGGACATCCAGGTCAACGGCCAGAAATACAACGGCTGGATGCCGCCGGTGACGCTGACCGATGCGCAGCTCGCGGAGGTGTTCAATTACGTGTTCTCCCAGTGGGGCAACACCCTCCCGACTACTTCCGCCCAGGAAATCGCGGCCCTGCGCGCGCAGACCAAGTACCCGACGCACGCGCAACTCCTCGCCGCGATGTCGCCCGACGTCCTCCCGGCCGCGCCGGACGGCTGGAAGTTCACCGTGGCCGCCCCGCTCGACTTCCAACCCACGCGCCTCGTCGCGCACCCGGATGGCCAGCACATCGTCATCCTCGCCGCCAGTGGCGACCTCTGGACCTGGAACCTCGCCACGCACGACGTGAAGCTCCTGTGGTCCGGCAAGGACATCCTCGACCCGAAGCTCGGCGACACCACCTGCCTTGGGCTCGGCACCGATGACCGCGGCCGGCTCTACTTCGTCAGCAACCAAGGCAACAAGTCCAAGCAGCCGGTCGAAAACGAAGTCACGATCTGGCGCACCGAGCCTTGGACCGGCCCGGGCAGCTGGACTAAGCCCAAGGCCTGGCACCATACCTCCTACCACTTCGGCGTCGGGCCCTATAACCACGGCGTCAACCACATCGCCCAAGGCCCTGATGGCCTGATGTACGTCAGCAGCGGCTCGCGCACCGACGGCGGCGAGGAAGGCAATTCCCCGAACTACGACAAGTCCGGCGAAAACCCGCTGACCGCGACGCTTTGGCGCCTGGACCCCAAGCTCGAGCACCCGCGCATCGAGATTTTTGCGCACGGCCTCCGCAACACCTACCACTTCATGTGGAACCGCCAAGGACAGCTGCTGGGCGTCGAAAACGGGACCGACGCGGACACCCCCGAAGAACTGAACCTGATCGAGCGCGGTAAGCACTACGGCTTCCCCTACGAGTTCGGCGATTGGACGACCAAGCCCTACCCACACACCCCGGACGCGCCGAAGGACCTCGTCTTCACGCGTCCGTTCGTGAACCTCGGGCCGGACGCCAATGACCGCGGCGGTCGGGCGACCTTCACGCCCCATTCGTCGCCCTCCACCCTCCTTGAACTTGGCTCCGACTGGCCTGCCCCGCTCGGCAACCACTACGTGGTCTCCCGCTTCGGCAATTACCTCAAGGACCAGAGCGGCTTCGACCTGCTGCTCCTCCAACTCGATGTCGCCAAGAAAGAGGCCCGCGTCCAGACCTTGGCCG
>JBEGRN010000236.1:0-3053 GCA_041180425.1 Verrucomicrobiota bacterium | reverse complement strand
CTGCCAGACCTGCCACATGATCGGCAAGGTCGGCAACGACTTCGGCCCGAACCTGCAGGGCATCGGCTCGCACCCGGCCTCCGAGCTCCTCGTGCACATCGTTGACCCGAACCGCATGGTCGACGACGAGCACCGCACCTGGAACATCAAGCTCAAGGACGGCATGCAGTATTCCGCCCTCATCGGCAGCGAGAACACCGTCGCCATGAAGCTCAAGCAACCGGGCGGCGTGACCGTCGAAGTGAAGGTCGCGGACATCGCCACCCGTACCCGTGTGGAAACCTCGCTCATGCCTGAAGGCTTCGAAGCCCTTGGCGCCGAAGGCCTCCGCAACATCATCGCCTACCTCCGTTCCACCGCGATCTCGAACGAAGGCGTCACCGTCGGCAACTTCACCTTGCTCGACCTCTCCGCCGCCTTCACCGCCGACGGCCGTTATGGCCTCTACGCCAGCCGCGAAGGCCGCGGCGACACGCTGCCGTTCCGCAAGTTCGGCCAGCAGGTCCATAACGGCGTGCCGTTCCAGGTCGCCGACCCTGCCAAGGCCAAGGACGGCAAGAACCTCGTCCAGCTGAAGGGTGGCCCGCGCAATTCGTACGCGCAGAGCTTCCCGCAGTCGGTGGAGATTCCCGTCGGCTCTCCTGCCACGCGCCTGCACCTCCTCGGCGGCGTCGCCGGTTGGGGCAATTCCGTGAACCTCCCGGCCATGACGCTCGAGATCCGCTTCCTCAGCGGCAAGAAGCAGGTCGTCCAGTTCGTCTCCGGTCGCGAGTTCGCCGACTACATCACCGAGGGCCACGACGTCCCTGGTTCGAAGCTCGCCCGTGGCGCGCTGCAGGATCACCAAGTCCGCACCCTGGTCGTGCCGGTCGAAAGCGCTGAGCCCATCGAGAAGCTCGTCCTCTCCAGTGCCGGCAACATCGTCGCCCCGACGACCGCGGCCATCACGGTGGAGTTCGGTGGCGCGCCCAACCCGCCGAAGTCCGATGCCCCGGCTGCGCCGGTGAAGGCTCCGGCCAAGGCGAAGGCCAAGGGTCCGGCCGTGAAGGACGACGACCTCCCGGCGGACAACCCGCGCACCACGGCTCCGACCGGCCAGAAGTTCGGCGCCCGCAAGGCTGGCCAGCTCCGCGTCCTCGTGGCCGGTGCCGGCAGCTCGCACAACTTCCCGAAGTTCTTCCTCGGGACGGACGGCCAGGTGACCAAGGCCGCGGGCTACGACGTCGCCGCCACGCCGAATCTCAAGGAAACCCTTGAGCTCCTGCCGCAGGCCGACCTCTTCCTCTTCAGCGGTAACCACGGCCAGTTCGGCACCCCTGAGTTCCAGAAGGCCATCCGTGACTTCGCCGCCGCGGGGAAGGGCATCGTCCTCCTGCACGCCGCGACCTGGTATAACTGGCCGCTCGAGACCAAGTACAACGACGAGTTCGTGTGCGGCGGCGCCCGTGGTCATGGCCATAGCGACTTCCCGTTCACCGTGACCAAGCCGGCGCACCCTGTCATGGCGGGCGTCCCGGCGACCTTCACCGTCAATGACGAGAGCTACAACGTCGAGCTGACCCGTCCGGAAGGCACCGAGATCCTCGGCACCATCCCGCGTCAGGCCCCGAAGCCTGGCCAGTCGGCCATCTTGCCCTCCGTCTGGGTCGTCAAGCACCCGCAGGCCCGCGTCGTCTGCATCGCCCTCGGCCACGACGAGCACACCCACGACCACCCCGCGTATCAGAAGATTTTGCTGAATGCGCTGAAGTGGGTGAATGAGAAGTGAGGGAGAGAGTCGATGACGGAGTCGAGGAAAGGGTCGATCACGGAGTCGAGGGATGAGTAGAGGACTGAATCGAGGACTGCGTCGGTGAGTGAGGGTAGGGTCGAGACGGCGTCGCGACCTTATGCTTCAGGGGTAGGGGCAGCACCGCGTGCTGCCCTAGCTGCATCGGGTAGGGTAGAGACGGCGTCACGACCTAGCTGTCGAGGACAGGGTCGATGGATGAGTCGAGGAGTGGGTCGAGGATGGAATCGATGGCCGAGTTGAGGAAAGCGTCGAGGAATGAGTCGAGGGATCCGTAGCCTAACCGCCAACCGCTTCCTCCTCCTGTATCCTTGCCTGCCCCTTGTCCCCATGTCACTTTTCTCCTGCGGCGTCCCCAACCCGAACCCCTCAACCCCCAACCCTCATCTCATGGTCTACCACTACGGAACGTTCGTCTTCAAGGCCGGCACCACGCAGGCCACCATTGATCGCTGCTTCGCGGAGATGCGCGGGATGGTCGGCAAGATTCCGGGCCTCCTGACCATGCAGCATGGCGTGTACCAGAGCGAAGAAGGCCTGAACGACGGCTTCACGCATGGCTTCGTCATGACCTTCGATTCGCCCAAGAGCCGCGACGAATACCTTCCGCACCCGGAGCATGAGCGCGTGAAGCTCGTCGTCGTCCCGAACCTAGAACGCGTCCTCGTGTTCGATTTTACGGTTTGAGGGTAGGGACAGCACCGCGTGCTGTCCTAGGGTCGATTAAAGAGTCGAGGATGGAGGACTGAGTCGAGGGGGGCGTCGATGATTGTGAGTAATGGGTAGGGTCGGGACGGCGTCACGACCTTTCTGTCCACAGTCCCTATTCGCCGCCCTTTCTGCGCCACGGCGCCGGGCAATGCAGGATTTTACCGCTTGGCAGCTTGATTTGCTCTGGTAGCCGACACGATAGATATGTCTGGGCGTGTAATGTGAAGGAACCTGGAGCCTCTTGGCCAAGCTCCTTGCTGGCCCGACCGCGCGGAAAAGCGAAACGAACCCTAACTCGAGGGTACATATCCCGGCATGCCTTTATCGCGGGCAAGTAGTCCGCGTCTCCTGAAACTATGATCGCTTCATCTAGATCGCCGGAACTTGCCTCGCGCAGTAGAGCCATCGCCAGCGCAACATCGGTGCCCTTTTCCCGCCATACCCGCCCCATGACTTCCACGCCAGCCACTTGGACTTGCACCTGCTGCTGGGCGATGCGTCCCAAGGTGATCACGGGCCGAGTTGGCCCCCTGGCGGTCAGAGCTCGGAGATA
>JBEGRN010000235.1:0-3058 GCA_041180425.1 Verrucomicrobiota bacterium | reverse complement strand
CTCGAGCTTCATGCCGGCGCCGTCAGGCTTCGGGAAGTAACCGAAGACGACGTTCTTGCCGGCTTCGCAGGCCAGGAGCAGGCCGTTCCACTTGTCGCCCAGCGCGCCGTTCTCATAGAACGCGACGCCCGTCGGCGAACCGCCGCCATAGACGTCACCCGCGGGCATGGTGCCCGGGTCTTCCTGACGCCACTCAGCCGTCGGGGTATCCTGGCCCGGACGCTTATCCGCGCCCCACGAGCGCTTGCCGTCGGCGGAGGCGAAACCGGCGTTGCCGCCTTCCATGATGAGCGAGACGCGGCACGCGGGCGGGTCATCGTTGTCGCTCTGGTAGAGGTCACCGAGCGAGTTGATGGCCTGCTCGTAGCTGTTGCGGTAGTTGTGGCCGACGATGCGGAGGTCGGAACCATCCGCGTTCATGCGCACCGAGAAGCCGCCGATCCAGACGTTGCCGTCGTCGCTGCGCTTGCCGGCGATATTCCCGAGCATATACGGGCTGCCCATGTAGAAATGGCGGCCCGCCTTGTCGGTGAAATCCGCGCCCGTGTTGCCTTGGTTGAAGTTCCACTTGCCGTCAGGGCCGGTGGTGACGCTGTGGAGCGAGTGGTCATGCTGGCGGCCGTTGAAGCCCGTCAGCAGCACCTCGCGCTTGTCGACTGCCGGGTCGAAGACCCCGTCGCGATTCACGTCGGTGTAGACCAAGAGGTCCGGCGGCTGGGAGACGACGACCTTGCCGTCGATGGCGGCCACGCCGAGCGGCGAAGCCAGGTTGGTGTCCTGCAGGAAGACCGTCGCCTTGTCGGCCTTGCCCGCGCCGGTGGTGTCTTCCAGGACGACGATGCGATCGCCTTCCTTACGGCGGCCGGCCTTGCCGCGGTAGTTCACGCCTTCAGCGACGAAGAGGCGGCCCTTCTCGTCGAAGTCGATGTTCGTCGGGTTGAAGAGCATCGGCGACGTCGCCCAGACCGTTACTTCAAAGCCTTCAGGAACAGTGAAGAGCTCCGGCGGGACCAGCATCGGGCCATCTTCGACGGCCACGGCCTTCTCCTCGTCGGGCTTCTGGGTAAAGACCAGGAAACGGACGGCGGCGGGGCTGCGCTTGCCGCCGCGCTCCATGCCACCGTCGTCGATGGCGACCTGGGTGCGGAAGCCGACGACGCCGGCCGGCAGGTCATAGGCGACCACGGAGGTCGCATGCGTGCCGAGGCCGTTGGCGTAGACCTTGCCGCCGACCGTCAGCGGGCCCTTCGAATTGTTCTTCCCCACGAGCACGGCGCCATGGCTGGCGGTCGCGGACTTCCACTTCAGGTCGATGAGGTTCTTGGTCGTGCCATCGGCCATGAGCAAGGTCGGCTCGACCCAGTCGGCCCAGTCGCAGTTGTTGTCGCCGAGGTCGGAGACCATCAGGTAAAGTTCCTTCGCGCCCTTGAGGTCGGCGGTGAGCTCGGTCAAGCGAGCCTTATCCTTCGACGTGATGTCCTTGCTCTGCGCGACGGGCTTGGCCGGGGAGGACTTGGCCGCGGGAGTCGCGGCAGGCGTCGCCGCCGGGGTTGCCGCCTTCGGGGCAGGCGCAGGAGCGGCCGCGCCCTTAGCCGGGCGACCGAACTTGGCTTCACGTTCCACCTGGACCTTGGCGGCCGGGATCTGGGCGAACTCACCGGCCTGCGGCACCTTGAGGCGCGCCGGGTTCTTGCCCTTGTCGTCCATGTTCGCGTTCAATTCGTCTTCCGAGACCGCGAGCGACTTCACGCCCGTGGCCGGGACCTCGACCTTGGCGGCCCAGACGATGGCGTTGAGCGCCAAGGTGCGGAAACCGTCGATGGCCCAATTGCGGTGGTAGTGGCCGCCGGAGAAACCGACGCCGCGGCCGCCATCGGCGCGCTCGCGACCCCACATCACCGTCTGCGTCTGGCCGAGGCCGTCGACGCCGTGTTCGTTCCAGAGGTTGATGTACTGCTTCACGTTCTCGCGCGTCGGGACGGCCGTGACCAGGTCGAGCACCTGGCTGCGGTCGGCCGGGAAGCGCATGTTGTAGTAAAATTCGTCGTACGCCTGCACGAGGCCCGTGACGCCGCGGGACACCGGATGGTTCGGCAAGGCCTTGAGGTCGGCGACCCAGTGCGGGTTGACGGACCAACCCGTCTCGAACGCGCCCCCGATCCAGGGACGGTAATACTTCTCGCCGTCCTTGGCGTCCGGGTGGACGGCGTAATGCATGAAGACGATGCCCGTGCCCTGCTTGGCGAGCGCGTCGACCTTCGCCCAGCCCTTGCCCACGACGCTCGTGCCGTCGGCGTAGATCACCAGGCACTTGATGCCGTCGAGGACGGTCTCGTCCTTGGGCCAACCGCTGACGACGACGGCCT
Source organism: Verrucomicrobiota bacterium (assembly GCA_041180425.1). Lineage (GTDB taxonomy): Bacteria > Verrucomicrobiota > Verrucomicrobiia > Opitutales > UBA953 > UBA953. The sequence goes on along the minus strand of JBEGRN010000235.1, from coordinate 692 downwards.
TGAGGCCGAGGCCGCTCTGCTCGTTGATGGCCTTGGCCAGCAGCTCGCAACCGGCCTTGAACTCGTGCTCGCCATGGCCGTGGGAACGGCCACCGGCGAGGAAGACGATGTCCGCGGCGGCGTGGGCGCCGAGCGAGACAAGGAGACTGGCGGCCACGCCGAAGACGCGGGTCCAGGAACGGAGGGTATGATGCATAAGAATGGATGGGGGGCCGGGGTGGGGCCTACTCCACAGACAGCGGAATCCACCGAAGGTTGGAAGGAAAAACCCTAGACAAGCCCCGCCCCCACCCCACGGACCGCTTTCTGCCCCTTTTTACCCTACTTTGACATTGGAGGAACATTCCTCGGGTGTTCTTGTTAGACCCATTATGCAAGCCCCTGCCTTCCTGCTGCTGGCAGGCCTCGCCCTAACCGGGCGTTTGGCCGGGGCTGATGCCGTGCCGACCGCCGCCCAGCTCGAGTTCTTCGAGAAGGAAGTCCGACCGATCCTGGCCGAGAACTGCTACGAATGCCACGGACCTAAGAAGCAAAAGTCGGGCCTCCGGTTGGACGCCCGCGCCTACATCCTCAAAGGCGGCGAAGTCGGCCCAGTCGTCGTCCCCGGCCAGCCCGAACAAAGCCGCCTCATCTTGGCGATCAACCACACCAAGCGGAAGGACGTCGAAGCGATGCCGAGCGAGGACAAGAAG
>JBEGRN010000234.1:0-4207 GCA_041180425.1 Verrucomicrobiota bacterium | reverse complement strand
TGGCAGGGCTGGTCGACGTCCTTGCATTGGCTGGGCATGCGGGCGTTGACGTTGGAATGGTGGTCCCAGTTGTTATGGTAGATCTGGACGAAGCGGACGCCGCGCTCGACCAGGCGACGGGCCATGAGCACGCTGTTGGCGAAGCTCCCGCGCTTGCGGGCTTCCTCGCCGTAGAGCTTGAAGATGTGCTCGGGCTCCTTGGACAAGTCGGTCAGCTCGGGCACGCTGGCCTGCATGCGGAAGGCCATCTCGTACTGCTTGATGCGCGTGTGGGTCTCGGGGTCGCCGATCGCCTCGTAGTTGAGGCGGTTGAGCTGGTTGATGCCGTCGATGGTCTGCTTGCGCAGGTCGTCGGGGACGCCCGGTGGGTTGTTGATGAAGAGGATCGGGTCGCCCTTGCTGCGGAACGAGACGCCGGCGTGTTCCCCCGGCAGGTAGCCGCTGGACCAGAGGCGGCTGGAGATGGCCTGTTCCTGCTCGCGGTTGGTCGGCGTGGCGATGAGCACGACGAACGAGGGCAGGTTGTCGTTGGTGGAGCCCAGTCCGTAGGAGGCCCACGAACCCAGGCAAGGGCGGCCGGTGATCTGGTTGCCCGTCTGCATGGCGCAGATGGCGGGCTCATGGTTGATCGCCTCGGTGTTGAGCGAGCGCATCCAGCAGATATCGTCGGCGTTCTTGGCGAGGTTGGGCAGCAGCTCGGTGTTCATCCACATCCCGCACTGGCCGGCTTGGCTGAACTTGTACTTGGACGGCGCGATGGGGAAGCGGGACTGGCCGCTCGTCATCGTCGTCAGGCGTTGGCCATTGCGGATGCTCGCGGGGAGGTCCTTGTCGTACATGGCCTGCATCGCGGGCTTGTAGTCCAGCAGGTCCATCTGCGAGGGGCCGCCGACCATGTGCAGGTAGATGACGCGCTTGGCCTTGGGGAGGTGCTGCGTGCTGACCGCGCCGGGGGCGGCGTGGGCGAGCGAGCGACCGAGCAGGCTCGTCAAGGCGGCGGCGCCGAGGGCGTTGGCGCCGAGGCCGAGGAAGCGGCGGCGGGTCTGGAGGCTATTCCATTCGTGGAGGATCGACATGGGTTTATTTGTTGAGGACTTCGTCCAGGTTGAAGAGTTGGCTGCAGAGCATGGTCCAAGCGGCGAGCTCGGGCTTCGGGAGGGCGGGGTCGGCCGGCGCGTCGCCGACCTTCAGAAGCGCTTCGGCGTCGGCCGGTTGCGCGGAGTAGTGTTGGCGCAGCTTCGCGAGGCTGTCGCGGAGGATGGCGAGCTCGGCCGCCTTCAGCGGGCGGACGAGGACGCGTTCGGCGGCGAACTGGAAGCGGGCGTCATCGGCCTTCTGGGCCAGGAGCGTGCGCTGCGCGAGTTGGCGGGAGGCTTCGACGTACTGCGGGTCATTCAACGTGACGAGCGCTTGGAGCGGCGTGTTCGTGCGGTCGCGGCGGACGCACGTCACTTCGCGCGAGGGCGCGTTGAAGAGGTCGAGGCTGGCCGGCGGAGCCATGCGGCGCCAGTAGTTGTAGAGCGAGCGGCGGTAGAGGTTCTCGCCCTTGTCGGGGCGGTAGACCTGGATGCCGACGCCGACGACTTCCCAGATGTTCTCGGGCTGGTAGGGCTTGGTGCCGGGCCCACCCATGCGGGGCGAGAGCGTGCCGCTGGCGGCGAGGGCCTGGTCGCGGATCATCTCGGCGTCCATGCGGAAGCGCGGGCCGCGGCTGAGCAGGCTGTTGTCGCGGTCCTTCTCGACCTTCTCCGGGGTTTGGATGGCGGCTTGGCGGTAGGTCGCGGAGGTCAGCATGAGGCGATAGAACGCCTTCACGTCCCAGCCGGAGCGGCGGAACTCCACGGCCAGCCAGTCGAGCAACTCGGGGTGCGTGGGCATCGAGCCCATGATGCCGAAGTCTTCGGAAGTCTTCACGATCCCTTGGCCGAACAGCTCCTGCCACATGCGGTTGACCGTCACGCGGGCGGTGAGCGTGTTCTGCTCGCTGACGAGCCAGCGGGCGAGGCCGAGGCGGTTCTTGGGCGCATCGGCGGGTAGCTTGCCCAGGGCGGCAGGGACTTCCGCGGCGACCTGGTCGCCCTTCTTGTCGTAGGCGCCGCGCACCAGGATGTTGGCGCTTGGCATCATGTCCTTGCGCTCTTCCTGGATGTGCGTGAGCGGGCTGCGGTCCTTGATGGCCTTGAGTTCGGCCTCGAGCTGCTGTTGACGCACGGCGACGGTTTGGACGTCGGCGCGGCTGACGCCGATGTAGTACTCGAGCAGCTTCTCCTTCGTCTTGGGGTTGGGCTTGCCGGCGAGCGCCGCGCGTAGGTCATCGACCTTCGCCAAGACATTGGCTTCCGTGCCGGAAAGGGCGCGGTCGTAGAAACGCAACTCTTGGGCGGCGCCTTCGAAGAACTCGCTCGTGCTGCGCTGGCCGAGGCGCGTCGGGGTCTTGGCTTGGCTGGATGTGGTCAGCTTGTTGACCTCGAGGTTCAACGGAGCCATGACGCCATCGACGTAGAGCTTGATCCCTTCGGCCTTGCCGCTGCCGTCGTAGGTGACGACGACGTGCTGCCAGGTGTCCTTCTTGGCGAGGGCCTTGGTGGTCGTGACCTTGATGGCGTCGTTCGGCCATTTGCTGATCAGGTAGAAGCCATAGTTGGCGTTGGCCAGGAAGAGCGACCAGCCTTGCGCGGCCTTCGGGTCGTCCATGCGGGCGACGAGCGCCTGCGTGCCCATGACCGCCGAGGGGCGGAACCAGCCGCCGACGGAGAAGGGTTTCTTCGTGTCGAAGTTACCGACGTCGCCGAGGTCGAGGTTCGCGCCTTTCTTGACGCTCACAGCGGAGCCATGGCGGCCTTCCTTGATCCAGGTCGGGGCTGCGCCGTTGACCTTGGTCTGGGCTGGCACGCCGGTCCCTTCGTTTAGGGCGAAGCGACCGAGCAGGCCTTGGGTCGGGATGTCCTTGTCGAGGTCGGCTGGCTTGAGCTGCTGGCTTGAGCTTGGCGAACCAGCCGTCGAAGTCCTTGATGGCCGCGTTGCGGAGCTCGTTGGCCTTCTGCTTGGCGCCCTCGATTTCCTTCGGCAGCGCGTTCCAGCGCGGGCGGTCTGCGTCGCTCGGCAGGTAAATCACCGGACCGCGGCCGTCCTTCACGTTGCCGTCGAGGCCGGGCTGGGTCGTGTTACGGAAGAAGGCCGCCAGCGAGTAGAAGTCCTTGGCGGTGAACGGGTCGAACTTGTGGTCGTGGCACTGGGCGCAGTTGGTGGTCAGGCCGAAGTAGACCCAGCCCATCGTCTGCACGCGGTCGGCCGCGTAGTTGGCGAGGTTTTCCTCGACGATCGTGCCACCTTCATTGGTCGTCGGGTTGCAGCGCTGCAGGCCCGTGGCGATGAGCTGCGACTCGGTCGGGTTGGGCAGCAAGTCGCCGGCGATCTGCTCGACCGTGAACTGGTCGAACGGCTGGTTGGCGTTGAAGGATTTCACGACCCAATCGCGGTAGGGCCACATCTCGCGCGGGTTGTCGAAGTGCAGGCCGTGCGAGTCGGCGTAGCGGGCGGCGTCGAGCCAGTAGCGGGCGCGGTGTTCGCCGTACGCCGTCGTCGCCATCAGCTCGTCGACCAAGGCGCGGACCTGGGCGTCAGACAGGCGGCCGCCATCCTTGGGCAGGTGCTTGGCGAGGAGTTCCGGCGAGGGCGGGAGTCCGGTGACGTCGAGCGCGAGGCGTCGGATGAGCGTCCGGGCGTCGGCTTCCTCGGCGGGTTTCAGGCCGGCGGCCTTCAGCTTCGCGAGCACGAAGGCGTCGATGGGGTTCTTGGCCCAGCCGCTGGGGTCGGTCGGAGGCTGCGCCGCGACCGGGGGGAGGAGTGACCAATGCGGCTGCCACGGGGCGCCCTGTTCGATCCACGCCTTGATCTTGGCCACCTGCGCCGGCTTCAGGGACTTGTGGGTCTCGGGTGGCGGCATGACCTCATCGGCGTCCTTGGAGATGATGCGCTGGTAGAGGCTGCTCTTGTCGGGCGAGCCCTTGATGATGGTCGGCGGCTCTTCCTTGCCGTCCTTGGTCTGGCGCTTGGCGAAGAAGCCCGCTTCGGTGTCGAGCCGTAGGCTGGCCTTGCGCGTGCCCGGGTCTGGTCCGTGGCAGTGGAAGCAGTTGTCGGCGAGCACCGGGCGGATGTCGCGGTTGAACTCCACGGGGTCGGCGGCGAAAGCCGACACGGCGAGGAG
>JBEGRN010000233.1:0-3066 GCA_041180425.1 Verrucomicrobiota bacterium | reverse complement strand
AGCCCAGCCAGAGTCGATGGCTGAGTCGATGGCTGCAGCGAGGACTGGATCGATTAGATGCATCAGGTAGGGGCGGGACCGCGTCACGACGGCGCTGTACCGAGGTAGGGACAGCACCACGTGCTGTCCTAAGGCATCCATGATCCGGAGGCGGCCATCTGGACTCGGGCTCGGGCCTTCAGATTCAGGTACAGGAACCGGGCCTGCCACCCGCATTGAGTCACTCACTTTTGCACCTTTGCACAGGAGCACCGCTCCGTTTTTCACTTTTGCACGGCATCTATTCAGCCTACCCCGCCTCCACCTATTCTGCTTGCGTGCCCGCCCAAATACATTCAAACTTTTGAATATGTCAAAGCCGAGCACGCTCGACCCCAAAGTCCTCCGCCACTGCGCCGCGGCCCTTCGTACCCTCTCCCACCCGGACCGTCTTCGCATCGTCGAGGCCCTCGAGCAGGGCCCGCTGGACGTGTCCGCGCTCACCGCGAAGCTGAAGCGTCCGCAGGCGACGGTGAGCCAACACCTCATGCGCCTCCGCGCACACGGGCTGGTCTCCGCCGAGCGCGTCGGCCGCGTCGCCCATTACCGCGTGGCCCACGCCGGGTGCCTCACGATCCTCGGCTGCATCCGTACCCATTTCGCCCGCTAAAACTTATGTCCTCCTCCCCTAAGATCCTCATCGTCGGCGGCGTCGCCGGCGGTGCCTCCGCAGCCACCCGCGCCCGCCGCATGAATGAACAGGCCCGCATCATCATGCTCGAAAAGGACGCGTACGTGTCCTTCGCCAATTGCGGCCTACCCTACCACCTCGGGGGAGTCATCCAAGACCGCGCCAAGCTGCTCGTGGCCAAGCCCGAGATGTTCAAGAAGCGCTTCAACATCGAGGTGCGGGTGCGCCAGGAAGCCCTGGCCATCGACCGCGCCGCCAAGACGGTCCGCATCCGCGACCACGTCGCCGGCACCGAGTACGACGAGTCGTATGACAAGCTGATCCTAGCGCCCGGCGCCGCCCCGCTGATGCCCGAGGTCCCCGGCGTGCGCGCAAAGGGCGTGCATGCCCTGCGCAACATCGAGGACATGGATCGCATCCTAGGTCAGCTGCCCACCGTCCGCCAAGTCGCGGTGGTCGGCGCCGGCTTCATCGGCCTTGAGGTTGCTGAACAGCTCAAGGAACGCGGCTTGCCCGTGACCCTGATCGAGCGCGGCGGGCAGGTCCTGCCTCCTCTGGACGGCGAAATGGCCGAACCGCTCCGCCGGGAACTCTTGCGTCACGGGGTCACGCTGATCTCGGGCTCCGGCTTCACGGGTATCCAAGAGACGAACGGACACGCGACCGGCGTGATCCTAGAGGACGGCCGAGTCGTCGCCGCGGACCTCGTCATCCTGGGCCTGGGCGTACGCCCGTCCAACCAGTTGGCGGTCGCGGCCGGCTTGCCGATCGGGCCGACCGGCGGCATCCTGACGGACGCTTATCAACGGACGCCGGACCTCGACATCTATGCCGTCGGCGACGCCGCGGAGTACCTGCTCGGAACCACCGGTCAACGCGGCCGCGTCCCGCTGGCCGGCATCGCTAACCGCACCGGTCGCCTCGTGGGCGAGCACGCCGCGACCGGACAGTCCGCTCTGGCACCTGCCGCTTGGGGCACCGCCATTATCAAGGTCTTTGGCCTGGGGGCCGGCATTGCGGGGGACTCCTTGAAGTCGGCCCTGAAACGCGGCGTGCAGGCGCGGGCGGTGCACATCACTGCCAATCACCACGCCGGCTATTATCCTGGCGCGAAGTCCCTCACCCTTAAACTGGTCTATGAAGCTGGCACCGGACGGATCCTCGGAGCCCAAGCCGTCGGGGCTGCGGGCATCGACAAGCGCCTCGATGTCGTGGCCTCGTTCCTCCACTTCGGCGGCACCGTCCGCGACCTCGCCCAAGTCGACCTCGCCTACGCCCCGCCCTTCGGTTCCGCCAAGGACCCGCTCCATATGGCAGCCTTCGCTGCGATGAACGATTTGGATGGCGCCGCGCCAGTTATCCCGCCGGATGCTGACCTGAGCCGCTTCCAAGTCGTGGATTTGCGCGAGGCGGACGAATGCGCTGAACTGCCGCTCAGCGGGGCGGCTCATGCCCGGAACATCCCGCTCAACAGCCTGCGTGAACGCCTGGGCGAGCTCGACCGCTCGCAGCCGACGGCGGTGCTTTGCCACAGCGGACTCCGGGCGCACATCGGCACGCGCATCCTTCGACAGAACGGCTTCAACGCCGTCAATGTCTCCGGCGCCGCCTATGTCCGCGACCTCGCGCTCAACCGCACCTTCACCGCCGCTGCGGCGTCCGCCTGCGGGGCGACCAAGGCGTGCGGGGCTCCGGCCATCACCGCCGATCGCCACGATGAACTGCATCCGTTGAACGTCATGGCGGAGGCCACCACGGGCGCGTTGCTGCTCGACGTCCGTTCACCGGCGGAATTCCGCTCGGGACGCGTGCAAGGGGCCGTCAACCTGCCGCTGGAACGCGTGGAGGCCGCGACGGTCCGTGCGCTCTTGCAAGGCCGCGAGCAAGCCACCGTGCTGCTGCTCTGTGCCTCGGGCGGCCGCGCCCGCACCGCCGCCCAACGCCTCGCGCACAGCGGACTCAAGACGATCGTCGTGCAGGGCGGCACGAATTCGTGCGCTCAGGCAGGCCTACCGATGGATAAGGACGCCGGCGGGGCCATCTCCGTCGAACGTCAGGTCCGCATTGCCGCCGGCTCGCTCGTCCTGACCGGCGTCGTCCTCGGCACTTGGGTGCATCCCGGCTTCTACGGCCTCAGCGGCTTCATCGGCGCAGGCCTCGTCTTCGCCGGCGTCTCCGACTGGTGCGGCATGGGCCTCTTGCTCGCCCGCGCTCCCTGGAATAAGTGAGCGGTTGGAGGTTGGGGGTTGGGCGTTGGGCGTTAAGTCTATCCCCTAACCGCCATCCCCCATTCCCTATCCCCTATCCTCCCCTTACTTCGCCTTGCCCAGTTCTTCGCCGCGCGCCTTGGCGGCAAGGAGGGCTGAGGCGACGACCTGGCGGAAATTGGCCGAGGC
>JBEGRN010000232.1:0-3075 GCA_041180425.1 Verrucomicrobiota bacterium | reverse complement strand
GGGCCCATTCGGTTGGAGCCTTGCTGGTAGTACCACATGGCAGGTATAGTGCATCCGCCTTTTCATAATACAAAATAAAAAAGGCCCGTTGCCGGGCCTTTTCGTGACGATTGCGTGGCTAGCCTTAGCCGCGCCAGACGCGGAGGAGGGCGTCGGCCATGTCCGAGGGGGTCTCGGCGACCGAGATGCCGCACTCGCGGAAGATCTTGATTTTGGCTTCGGCCGTGTCTTCGGCACCGCCGATGACCGCGCCCGCGTGACCCATGCGACGACCGGCCGGAGCCGTGGCGCCTGCGATGAAACCGGCGACCGGCTTCTTGCAGTGCGCCTTGATCCAGCGGGCGGCTTCGACCTCGGCATTGCCGCCGATCTCGCCGATCATGATGATGGCTTCGGTCTCGGGGTCTTCATTGAAGAGCTTGATGACGTCGAGGTGCGAGGTGCCGTTGACGGGGTCGCCGCCGATGCCGACGCAGGTCGACTGGCCGTGGCCCTTGCAGGTCAGCTGCCAGACGGCTTCATAGGTCAAGGTGCCGGAGCGGGAGACGACGCCGACCTTGCCGCGCTTGTGGATGTAGCCCGGGGCGATGCCGATGCGGCAGCCGCCGTGCGACTTGTCGCCACGGCCAGGGGTCACGAGGCCAGGGCAGTTCGGCCCGATGAGGCGGGTGCGCTTGCCCTGCATGGCACGCTTGGCGCGGACCATGTCGCGGACCGGGATGCCTTCGGTGATGGCCACCGCGAGGTCGAGGTCGGCCTCGACGCACTCGAGGATCGCGTCAGCCGCGAAGGGCGGGGGGACGAAGATGGCGGACACCGTGGCGCCCGTCTGCTTGGCGGCGTCGGCCACCGTGTTGAAGATGGGCACCTTGACGCCGTTGTGTTCGAACGTCTGGCCGCCCTTGCCGGGGGTGACGCCGGCGACGACCTGGGAGCCGTAGTCGATGGACAGGCGGGCATGGCGCGCACCGAAGTCGCCGGTGATGCCTTGGACCAGGATGCGGGTCTTTTCGTGGACGAGAATGGACATGTGAAAGGGAGGGCTGGGATTACTTGTGGTTGACGAGCTTCACGATCTTCTGGGCCGCGTCGGCCATCGTGTCGCCCGAGACGATCGTCAGGCCGCTGGCGGCCAGGGTGGCCTTGCCGGCCTCGACGTTGTTGCCTTCGAGGCGGACGACGAGGGGCAGCTTCAGGCCGGTTTCCTTGACGGCTTCCACGATGCCCGTCGCGATGACGTTGCAGTCCATGATGCCGCCGAAGATGTTGACGAGGATGCCCTTCACGTTGGGGTCGCCCAAGATGATCTTGAACGCCGCGGTCACCTGGTCCTTGGTCGCGCCGCCGCCGACGTCGAGGAAGTTGGCCGGGCTGCCGCCGAAGTGCTGGATGATGTCCATCGTGGACATCGCGAGGCCGGCGCCGTTGACGAGGCAGGCGATGTTGCCGTCGAGGGCGATGTAGGAGAGGCCGAACTTCGAGGCTTCGATCTCCTTGGCGTCTTCCTCGTTGAGGTCGCGCAGGGCGACGACGTCGGGGTGGCGGAAGAGCGCGTTGTCGTCGAAGGAGACCTTGGCGTCGAGCGCGAGGAGCTTGCCCTCGGCGGTGACGAGCAGGGGGTTGACCTCGACCATGGCGCAATCCTTCTCCCAGTAGAACTGGTAGAGCTTGGTGACGAGCGTCACGCACTGCTTGAAGAGCTCGCCGGTGAAGCCGAGGCTGAAGGCGATCTGGCGGGCCTGGAAGGCCTGCAGGCCGACGGCGGGGTCGACGTGGACCTTGAAGATCTTCTCCGGGGTGGCGTGGGCGACGTGCTCGATCTCCATGCCGCCTTCGGTCGAGGCCACGATGACGGGCTTCGAGGTGGCGCGGTCGAGCAGGATGGCGAGGTAGTACTCGTCGTCGCGGCCGTCGGGGCGCTTGCCGAGGTTGGCGGCTTCGGTGAAGTAGATGGTCTGGACCTTGCGGCCGGCCTCGCCCGTCTGGGCGGTCACGAGCGTGTTGCCGAGCATGGCCTTGGCGTTCTCGACGGCCTTTTCCTTGGTGGGCGAGAACTTCACGCCGCCCTTGAAGCCGTTGGTGAAGGTGCCCTTGCCGCGGCCACCCGCGTGGATCTGGGACTTCACCATGATGCCGCCCGCGGTGTTGAGCTGGGCGATGGCCGCGTCGAACTCGGCGACGGACGACACCGCGACGCCCTTGGGCACCGCGACGCCGAACTTCTCGAAGAGCTGCTTGGCCTGGTATTCGTGAATGTTCATGAAAAGGAAAGGTCGGGCGGGGACGTCCGGGGGTTAGCCCTTGAGCTCGGCGTCCTTCTTCTTGAGGTGCGCCTCGATGTCGGCGATGGCCTTGTCGGTGTTCGTCTGGATGTCCTTTTCGGAGCGCTTCAGTTCGTCGTCCGTGATGAGCTTCTCTTTATTGGCCTTCTTGAGGACTTCGAGGACGTCGCGGCGGGCGTTGCGGACGCGGACCTTGCCTTCTTCGGCGAGCTGGGTCGCCTTCTTGGCGAGCTCGAGGCGGCGTTCGCCGGAGAGGGTGGGGACGGGGCAGCGGAGGAAGCTGCCCTGCGAGACCGGGTTGATGCCGATGTTGGCGGCGAGGATGGCCTTGCGGATGTCGTCGATGGCGGCCTTGTCGAAGGGCTGGACGACGATGGACTGGGCGTCCGGGGTCGTGATGGCGGCCATGTCCTTGAGGCGCTGGGTCATGCCGTAGGCCTCGATGTGGACCTGGATGTTCTCGACCATCATGGGCGAAGCCTTGCCCGTGTGCAGGGTGCTGAATTCGTGCTGGGTCCAGTCGACGGCCTTCTTCATGTGGGTGGCGCCGTCGGCGATGATGCGTTTGATGTCCATGGGGGTGTTTTAGTTGTGTGAAAGCGGGGGCTTAGGCGACGAGCGTGCCGATGGGCTGGCCGAGCACGGCTTTGCGGACGGCGCCCTTGTCGGCCATCGAGAAGACGATGATCGGGAGCTTGTTGGCCTCGCAGAGCGAGAAGGCTTCGGCGTCCATGACGCCGAGGCGCTTGGTGAGGGCCTCGGCGTGCGAGACCTTCTTGTAGCGCTTGGCGTC
>JBEGRN010000231.1:0-4909 GCA_041180425.1 Verrucomicrobiota bacterium | reverse complement strand
ACCAACCCCTGCGGCGTGGCTTCGGCCGACACGTTGCTCGAAGCCTGGCACAAGGCCTTCGAGACCGATAAGCAGGCTCCCTTCGGCGGCATCATCGTCGCCAACCGTACGGTCGACAAGGGCCTGGCCGAGGCCATCGCCGAGATCTTCTCCGAAGTCATCATCGCGCCGGAGTTCGACGCCGATGCGCTCGCCATCTTCGGCAAGAAGAAGAACCTGCGCCTCATGCGCGCCAAAGTCGGCCTCCGCGCCGACACCCTGCGCGAAGTCCGCGCCGTCATCGGCGGCGTGCTCGTCCAGGACCGCGACCAGAAACCCGTCAACGTGCGCGACTTCAAGGTCGTCACCAAGCGCCAGCCCACGGCCGACGAGATGACCGCCCTGCTCTTCGGCTGGCGCGTCGTCCGCCACGTGAAGTCCAACGCCATCGTCTACGCCGGCAAGGAACGCACCCTCAGCGTCGGCGCCGGCCAGATGTCGCGCATCGATTCCTCCCGCATCGCGGTCTGGAAGGCCGGCGAAGCCAAGCTCTCCCTGCAGGGCTCGGCCATCGCTTCGGACGCCTTCTTCCCCTTCCCCGACGGCCTCTTGGCCGCCGCCGACGCCGGCGCGACCTGCGCCATCCAACCCGGTGGTTCCGTCAAGGACGCCGAAGTCATCGCGGCCGCGGACGCCCGTGGCATGGCGATGGTCTTCACCGGGATGCGCCACTTTAAGCACTGAGCGGCTTGAAGGCGCCGCTTAGGTTGAGGCGGTTGGCGGTTAGCAGTTAGGAAAACCAAAAAAGGCCCGGAGGAGTTTGTCCCCATTGCCTCGGGTAGGGGCAAGGCTTCGCCTTGCACTCCGAAACAGGAGGGCGCGGCGAAGCCACGCCCCTACCTATTGATAGCAGCGGAGCTCCATCCCCCATCCCCTATCCCCCATCCCCTATCCCCCATCCCCTAGCCCCCCGTGGCCCCTACCCCTTCACGCCCAACTTCTCGAGCAGGCGGGCGAGGTCGTCGTCGCCTTCGTAGGCGATCGTGATGCTGCCCTTCTTGCCTTTCTGCACGACTTGGACGCGCGCGGAAAAGTGCGAAGCGAGGCGCTTCTGGACGTCTTCGACGACGGACTTCTCCGTGCGCTTGCGGTCGGTCTTCTTCGAGGCGGCGAACTTCTTCACTTCGACTTCGAGGGCACGGACGGAGAGGCCCTTCTCAATGACGAGGCGGGCCACCTGCACGCGGTGGGCTTGGTTCTCGAGGCCGAGCAGGACCTTGGCATGGCCCGTAGAAAGCTGACCCTTGCCGAGGTAGCCTTGAATCTCACGGTCGAGCGACAGCAAGCGGACCAAGTTGGCGATGCTCGCGCGCGGCTTGCCGAGGCGATCGGCCACGGCTTCCTGCGTGAGGTTGAAGTCGCGCATCAGCGAGGCGACGCCCAGGGCTTCTTCCACCGGGTTGAGGTCGGCGCGTTGCAGGTTTTCGACGAGGGCAAGCACGGCGCTGGCGTTGTCGCTGGCTTCCAGCACGCGGGCGGTGATCGTCTTCTGCCCCAAGAGCTTGAACGCACGGAAGCGGCGCTCGCCGGCGATGAGCTCGTAGCCGTCCTTCACCCTGCGGACAGTGATGGGCTGGAGAAGCCCTTCGGAACGGATCGACTCGGAGAGTTCCTTCACGCCGGCGTCATCGAACTCGCGACGCGGCTGGCGGGGATTCGGGACGATGTGAGCGAGCGGGACTTCGATCAGCGCAAGGCCTGGGGCCACCGGCGCAGGTGCAGCCACCGGCGCGGCGACGGGAGCGACAGGGGCCGCGGGCACAGCGGCCGCCGGCTTGGCGACGCCGCCACCGATCAAGGAGCCGAGACCTCGGCCGAGGGATTTCTTGGGAGGGGTGGCCATGGGAATTAGCGGGCAGGAGCTTCGGGTTGCGGCACGAAGATCTCGACGTCGGCGCGGAGCGCGGCAGGGCTCGAGAGCTTATTGGCCTGCAGAATCCATTCGACCTTGGAGCCGAACTGGCGGGCGATGCGGCTCACCGTATCGCCCGTCTTCACCTTGTAAGGCGTGCCGGTGCGGGGAATCTCCGCAGCCAGGCCGTCGTCCGGCGTAGCCGGCGGATTCGCGGCAGGCGGCGTGGCGCTAGGGGGCGTGCCCGCGGCCTTGGTGGGAGGAGTCGTCGTCGGACGATTAGCCGGGACCTGACGGCCGGCCAACGCGGCGTCGACACGACGGGCCAGCTCGGCGAGGGCGGCGTTGACGTCCGCGGTCTGCTGCTTGAGGCGACGGTCGACTTCGGCCAAGGTCTCGGCCTTGGTGCGCGCCGAGGCTTCGGCGGAGGTGCTGTTGCCCGCCGTGGCGTTACGTTGCTTCACGAGCGCTTCCCGGAGGTCAGCGTTCTCGAGCTTCAGCTTCTCGACTTCGTTGCGGAGTTCGGACAGGTCCTGCTGCATCCCGGCAATCTGGCTGTTCTGGGCTAAAAGCGGGGCGAAGCCCAAGAGAAGGAAAAGGAGACCAAAGCGCATCCCCCTAGCAAAACAAGTCAGGCAACGGAGGCAAGGAGCGAGCATTCGCACCCCCTCTGGGCCGTTCCGGCCCCGAAATACCCACCGAAACCACCAAGGCGGCCGGCTTTCCTTTCTCGCCCCCGATGCCGGGACATCCCTAACCTAGCCGCGGATGTCCAAGATCCTCGTAGCCCTTTCCGGCGGCGTCGACAGCGCCGTGGCCGCCTTGTTGCTCCAGCAACAGGGCCACGAGGTCCATGCCGCTTACTTCCGCACGTGGATGAACGAGGAAGGCCTCCCCTTCCCCGGCGAATGCCCTTGGGAGGACGACGTCCGCAACGCGCAGACCGTCGCCCAGCACCTCGGCCTACCCTTCCGCATCATCGACCTGGTGAAGGACTACCGCGAGACCGTCGTCGAATACCTGGTCGACGGGTACCGCCGTGGCCTGACGCCCAACCCTGACATCATTCGGCGTCTTCCTGCGCCGCGCCTTGGCCGACGGCTACGACGCCATCGCCACCGGCCACTACGCCCGCCGTCGGGCCAACGCCGACGGCACGTTCGACCTCCTCGAGGGGCTCGACCAGAACAAGGACCAGTCCTACTTCCTCGCGCTCCTCCGCCAAGACCAGCTCGCGAAGGCCCTCTTCCCCATCGGTGAACTGACGAAGCCCGAGGTCCGCCGCCTCGCCGCGGAGGCCCAGCTCCCGAACGCCACGCGCAAGGATAGCCAAGGCATCTGTTTCCTTGGCCAAGTCCCGGTGCAGGATTTCCTCGAGCGCCACATCCCCGACGCCCCCGGCCCGATCGTGAACCCCGCCGGCAAGGTCATCGGCCAACACCGCGGCCTGCACCGCTACACCATCGGCCAGCGCAAAGGCATCGGCCTGCCCTCCAACACCGACCAGAAATACTTCGTCGTGGTGAAGAAGGATTTCGCGACCCAGACCTTGCACGTCGCCTTCGACACGCCGGACGCGAAGTGGCTCTACACCGACACCGCCCGCGCCGCGCACTTCACCTGGATCAACCAGCCGCTCGTCGGGGAACAAGACGTCCAAGCCCGCGTCCGCTACCGCGACAAGGCCGTGGCCACGCACTTCCACCCGCACGCCGACGCCACCGTCGACCTCCGCTTCCAGCCGACCCAACGCGGCCTCGCCCCCGGTCAAGTCGTGGCCCTCTACCGCGACCGCGTCCTCCTCGGCGGAGGGGTGTTCGTTTGAGGGGATTGGGGATAGGGGTTGGGGGACAGGAAAGATGGCAACGTGGCAGTCGCGCGACTGCGTCGCGTCCGCTCGCCGGTAGACGTAAATGGCCCACCCACTCGGTTATTCTCAGCTCGATCCGGTTAACGGGTGCGAGGGAGTTGCTCACCTACCTATCCCCAATCCCCCATCCCCTATCCCCATCCCCTATCCCCTCCACTTGACCTTCTCGCGTTTCTACGGAAGGTAGCGTCATGGCCGAAGGCAACGCAGTCCGACAGATGTTCTCAGGCATCGCCTCGCGGTATGACCTCGCCAATCGCGTGCTCAGCCTGGGCTTGTGCGTCGGCTGGAGGAACCGCCTGATCAAGGCCGTCTGCGCCACGCAGCCCAAGCACGTCGCGGACCTCGCCACCGGCAGCGGTGACGTCGCCTTCGAACTCCTCACCGCCTTGCCGCAGGATTGCACCGTCGTCGGCTACGATTTCTGCGAACCGATGCTCGACGTCGCCCGTCGGCGCGCGGCCCAGTCCAAGATGCACGCGCCGGAGTTCCGCCTGGGCGACTGCATGCAGTTGCCGATCGCCGACGACGCCTGCGACGCCGTGACCATCGCCTACGGCGTGCGCAACTTCGAGGATCGCGCCCGCGGCCTGCGCGAGCTCCGCCGCGTGACCAAGACTGGAGGGTCCGTCTTCATCCTCGAATTCTCTAAACCTGCCGTCTGGTTCGCGCCCTTCCACTTCGTGCACGTGCGCCTCATTTCTCCGATCCTTGCGGGGATCCTCACCGGAGATTTCGGGGCTTACCGCTACCTCGGCACCAGCATCGCCGGGTTCCCCGACGCCGCCGGCCTCACGCAGGAACTGAAAAACGCAGGTTTTTCCGAAGTTAGCCACGAAAGCATGCTGTTCGGCACCGTGGCGCTGCATCGGGCGAAAAAATAGCGGTTTCGAAAAATTCCTTGCCTTTCGGGTCGCGGGTGGTTCTTTCAATCGTCTCGGAACGGGCTCGTGGTGAAATGGATATCATTTCTGACTACGGATCAGACGTTTGGGGTTCGAATCCCTACGGGCCCACCACTTTGAGCGGCGAACCAGAATGACCTTCTGGTTCGCTCTGTTTTAGGCGCAAAAGTAGGGGCAGCACCGCGTGCTGCCCTAGAGTCCCCCTATTCGCGTCCCCTATCCCCCATCCCCTATCCCCCATCC
>JBEGRN010000230.1:0-3095 GCA_041180425.1 Verrucomicrobiota bacterium | reverse complement strand
GTCATCGGCGTGGTGAACTGCGACTCGGATCGGCTCGCGGCCTTCACCGAGGCGGACGTCGCCTTCCTGTCGTTGCTGACCAATGAAGCCTCCAAGGCGGTCGGCCGTATCTGGTTGCTCCGGCAGCTGCGTTCCAAGGCCGCCCAGTTGGAGGCGCTCGTCGGCGCCGCGCAGGAGTTGGCCCGCGAACGCGACGAGCCAGGTATCGCCGCCGATTTGGCGCATCACGCGCGCGCCTTGTTGGGCGCCCGCGCCGTGGCCTACTACCGCCTGCAGGACCGCGAACTTAGCTTGGGGTTCCTCGATGGGGATTGCGCTGGCAGCGTCTTCAACCCCGTCACCAGCATCGACCAGACCTCCATCGGCACCGCGGCCACGCGTCGCCGCGCCCTGGTCGTGCCCGTCGCGGGCAAATCCGAAGAACATCTCTTCACGCGTCTCGTCGATCCCGTCGCCTCGTCGTCGCTGTTGGCCGTTCCGGTCCGCTATGAGGACGAGACCTTCGGCGTGCTGGTCTGCGTGTCCATGGGCGCCTACCGCTTCTCCGACGACGACAAGCACCTGGTCACGGCCCTGTCGTCCTTCGGTGCTTCGTCCATCCAGAACGCCCGACTCTATGCGAAGGTCTTCACGGTGGAAGAAGGCCTCCGCCGCAGCGAGCGCCTGACCGCGTTGGGCCTCCTCTCCGCCGAAGTCGCCCACGAGATCCGCAATCCGCTGACGGTGATGAAGCTCCTCTGCGATACCTTGGGCCAAGGGCTCGGTCCCGACGACCCGCGGCAGGAAGACCTCGGGGTCATGCGCGAAAAGGTCACGCACATGGAAGGCGTCGTGTCGCGCGTGCTCGGCATGAGCAAGGCCCAGTCCGGGGCGTTCAAGGCCTTCCCGCTCGATGGCGCGGCCGATAGCGCGGTGCTGCTGTTGCGTCTGAAGTTCCAGCAAGCCGGCGTCGAGGCCACGGTCGTCTCCGAGCCGGACCTCCCGTTTGTCGAAGGCAACCCCGGGCAGATTCAGCAGGTCTTCCTCAACCTTCTGCTCAATGCGGTCCAGGCCATGCCCAAGGGCGGCAAACTCGCCTTGCGCGTCGGCCGCGAGCCGGGCCCGCAAGGCGAAGTCATCTGCGTGCGCATCACCGACACCGGCTCGGGCATCCCCGCCGAGATCCTGCCCAAGATCTTCGAGTCGTTCTTCACCAGCCGCGAAGACGGCACCGGCCTAGGCTTGGCCATCGTGAAGCGCATCCTGCGCGACCACCGCGGCGATATCGTCGTCGAGTCTTCCGGCCCGACCGGGACGACGTTCAGGTTTTGGATTCCGGTGCAGGCGCACTGAAGTAGCTGCGCGCCAGTTTCCAGACGACCGGCAGGAAGGACAGGCCGATGACGGTGCCGATGACGAGCCCGAGGTTATCCGCTAACGGGGTGTTGCCGATGACGTGCCCGAGGCCGACCAGCGAGCCGATCCAGACCACGGCCCCGATCACGTTCCAGACGAAGAAACGCCCCGCGGGCATGCGTCCCATGCCGGCGACGAACGGGATGAACGTGCGGATGATCGGCAGAAAGCGGGCCAGCACGAGGGAAGAGGCGCCTTTCTCGGCATAATAGGCGCGGGTCGCCTCAAGGTAGCGGCGTTTGTAGAGCCAGCCGTCGCTCCAGCCTTCGACGCGCTCGCCGAACTTCAGGCCCAGCCAGCGCCCGGTCTCGTTGCCGACGATCGCCGCGGCGATGAGGCAACCGGACAGGACCCAAGGGTCCATGAGCGCTTGGCCGCCACTGACGCGGTTGGCCGAGGTGAAGATGCCTGCGATGACGATCATCGAATCGCCCGGCAGGAAGAACCCGAAGAGCAGGCCCGTCTCGGCGAAGACGATGAAGGTCATGGCGGGGATGCCGCCGACCTTGATCAGTTCCTTGACGTCCGAGAGCTGGCTGAGGCCGGCTTTGATTTGCTCATAAAAGGACATGGGGTGCAGGTTTAGCGACTGGCGAGGGCTTTGCAATGACCTTGAAGCAGACGGGGTTTCCTTGCACGTTGGGAGACTCGCCGATGTCGCCTGAATTCGAATCCTCCGCCGTCCGCCTCCGTCGCGCCGCCCTTCAGCATGGGTTGGCTGGGCAAGCGGCCCTCGAGGGCGCCGTGGTGCCGCGGGCGAAGGCCTTCCTGCTGGAAGCACGCGAGGTGCAGTTGGCCGCCCATCGCTCCGGTATCCCTGGGGATGAAGTCGCCAAGCTCCGATCCGACGCCATCGACATCGTCATCGACGCCCTTTACCTGCGCGCCGGACCGACCGCCGCCGGCCTGACGCTGGTCGCCACCGGTGGGTATGGCCGCGCCGAGCTTTGTCCGCTCAGCGACATCGACCTCTTGGTCCTGGTGCCGGCGCACACGCCCGAGACCAAGCAGGCCGTCGAGACCATCCTCTATCCCTTGTGGGACGTCGGGCTGAAGGTCGGCCAATCCGTGCGTACCGTCGCGGAGGCCGCCGATTACGCCCGCAACGACCTGCACCTGCACGTCGCCTTGTTGGAGACGCGCCTGTTGTGCGGCGAGCGCTCCCAGTTCGCCCAGTTGGAAGCCCGCCTGTCTGAGCTGCTGAGCGGTCAGGCCTGGCAGCCTTTGGCCAAGGCCATCGTCGAATCGCAGCGGAAGCGTCGCGAGAAGGCCGGTGGTAGCGCTTATCTCCAGGAGCCGGACCTCAAGAACGGCGTCGGCGCCTTGCGCGACGTCCAAGGGTGCGTCTGGCTGGCGCGCATCGCCCGTGGGGTCGCTGGGCCGCGCGGCCTTGGCGCGGCCGGATTCCTGCCGACGTCCGACCTCGCCAAGTTCGAGCAGGCCCGCGCGTGCCTGCTGCGCCTCCGGTGCGAACTGCATTTCCAAGTCACCCGCCCGACCGAACAGTTGTCGCTCGAGCGTCAGGACACGATCGCCGAAGCCTTGGGTTATCCCGGTGACCTCAAGTCCCGCATCGGCGCGCTCATGCGCGATTACTTCGACGCCGCGGACCATGTCCGTCGTTGCGCCGAGATGGTCGAAGGCGCCGTGATGGGCGAGCCCGAGCCCGCAGGGTGGGGTGAGCCGATCTGCATCGACGG
>JBEGRN010000229.1:0-3116 GCA_041180425.1 Verrucomicrobiota bacterium | reverse complement strand
GGCCGGACCAGAGGGTCGCAAGCACCGAAGCCGAGGTCATCCCGGATGGGCAGTTGGTGACGTCTTCTCCGGGCGAATAGCAATTGACGGCGATGCCGAGAGTCCGCACCCGCGAGAAGCATTGCTCCCAGGTGAGGCTTCGCCGGAAATCGCCTGGCGCGAAGAGCTTCGCCCAGTCGGCGGCGTAGAGCTTTCGTTCGTAAGGCCGCCAATAGTCTTCGGTCATCTCGACGGCTTGTTGCTGCGCATTGACGCTCCCGGCGAGGGCTTCGATCGGCAGCGCGGCATTGAGCAAGAAGTAGTGAGCCGGCGTGAAGCCCGCCTGCACCGCGTGGCTGGCCACGATATTGCCGAGGCTATGGCCGATCAGGAGCGTGCGGGAGGCGTCGAGGAATCCCAGCGCTCGGGGCACTTCGTCGCCGGTTTGAAAGGCGTGGTAGACCGCCTTGTGATAATCGAGGCCGGTATCGCCGTTCCAGGTGACGCCTACGAAGCGGGCTTTGCTGCCGAGGACATGCAGCCGCTTGAACGTCTCGGCATGCCATCCGCGTGCCTCGTCGGCCGGGACGTTGTAACCGTGAATCAGCACGACCCATCGACCATTGGTCTCGCTGTCAGGCAGGCCGCTCGGTTCATCAGTCTGTTGCCGCCGGGCGACTTTTTTGACCACGGCAGGTCGCCCCGAGTAATCGCAAGGCACCCGCGTGAGGTTCACGTGCCGGTACATCGTCTCGACCGGGACGATGGAAAGAGGCTGTTCGATCGTCGCGACGGCCTTGTCGCCCCGCCGTATCTCCAGCCGCAGGGGTTGCTGGCTGGCTTTGGCTCCTTCCATCAGGATGACGCCGTGTCCGAAGGTGGTGATGCGTTCGATGAACGAAGGAGGAATCTCAATTCGTCCGTCTGTGTCGGGCTTCAGCACCAAGGCTGAGGTGACCGACTCATCGAGCTTAGGGCCGAAGGCTTTCAGGTTGGGGTCGCGGTGAAGCGAACCGGCTTTCGACGGGGATAAGCTGGTGAGCGCGATCTGGACGGCCCGCTCGGGGTGTGTCACGTAGTAACGGAATCCGTCGGTGGGCCGAAGCAGGCGGGTGACCCGTCCGAGGTTGAGGTTGAGCGGCAGGAAATCGACGAGGTCGCTCAGCCCGTCGATGCCCGGCTGGCCATGGTCGGCTTGGTCTGTCGGACGTCCAGGCGTATCGGTATGCTTCAGGTACTCGCCTTGATCGTCGTCGTCGTTGATCCAATGACGGAGAGGCTTCCCTTTTGCCGGACGTTCGTTGTCGCCGATGACACCATCGCGGTCGACGTCCGCCTCGATGCCCGCCGGTTCGGCGACGAAGTCAGCCAACGCATATTCAAGCTGACCCGCATCTTCCGGAATCAGGGTGAACGTGATCAGCTGGCCTGCGTCGCTTGGCTGAAGCGAGAACGGAAGGCCGACGTAGCGCCATTCCGTGTCTACCGGGAAGGGGGTCTTCCACTCCGCGAGCGATCTTCCGTCTTCGCCGCGAATCGAAACGATGTAATGCTGCTCGATCTCAAGAGGATTCCAGCGCACATGCTGCCGCCAGAGGAGCAGGAATGAGCCGGCCTTGAGGTCCGAGCGAACCACTTCGACGGCGAGGTTCGGCAGGTTTCCTTCTCGATAGAAGTAGCGCACCGAGAAGGTGGCTGCTTCTTGACGTGAGGGCGTGGCGCCGGCGACGCCTCCTCGTCGTCTCGAGGTCAGCAGCTCCGACACCTTCAGTCGTAGGGTAGCATCGGAGGGAAGGGGGCTGGTCCCGCCGGCGACGAAGCTCTTGGGGTAGTCGTGCGGGTCGCAGGGGTCCGTCCCTTGGATGATTTCGGACAGGTCGTCCCACCCATCACCGTCGGTATCCGCATCCTCAGGGTTGGTCCCGAGCAGCAGCTCCATTTCGTCATCAAGTCCGTCCTCATCCGAGTCTGCCTCAGCCGAGACGAAGACATTTGAGGACGCGCGGAAGGCCGCTGGACTGAGGCACGTGGACAAGATCAGGAAAAGACCGAATCGAATGAGCATGACCTGGTTCAGCGTAACGTACCTACCGGAATAACAACGCGCGCTTCATAGGGACTTTGTGATGAGCAAAGGGCTTGAGGCGCTCGCAGGGTGAGCCCGGGCTGGCTATATGTCCGCGACCTGTCGTTTAAAGTCCGGGGAAAGCGGCGGGGTCGGTTGACCTAGTAACCATCGGGGTTATCTGGTGTCTTATGCGCATGCCCCGACGCACCTTGCCCCTGGCCGCCCTTTGCCTGGCCGCCGCCGCGTTCGCCCAGATCGGCGACAAGGCCGGCGAGCCGCAGGTGCAGCTGGTCCCCGACAACCAGATCCCGCCTTCCCCGGCCCTCACGCCCCAGCAGCAGCTGAAGACGTTCCAGATCGCGAAGGGCTACCAGATCTCGCTCGTCGCCAGCGACCCGCAGGTCGGCGATCCGGTGGCCGCCCAGTTCGGCCCCGACGGTCGTCTCTGGGTCGTCGAGATGCAGGGCTACATGCCTGACCTCGATGGCACGACGGAAGACCAACCCCATGGACGCGTGGTCGTCCTGGAGGACAAGGACGGCGACGGCGTCTTCGAGACGTCCACGGTCTTCCTCGACAAGGTCGTGATGCCCCGCGCGCTCGCCCTGCACCGCGACGGCGTGCTCGTCGGCGCGCCGCCTCATCTCTGGTTCTGCCGCGACACGAACGGCGACGGCAAGGCCGACGAGAAGACCGAGATCGCGACGGACTTCGGCGTGCGCGTCGATCCGTCCCGCCCGCAGCTCGCCAATCCCGAGCGCGCCCCGAACGCGCTGCTCTGGGGGCATGACAACTGGCTCTACGTCGGCGCCTATACGGCCCGCTTCAAGTTCAAGGACGGCCGTTGGGTCCGCGGGCTGAGCAACTTCCGCGGTCAGTGGGGCCTTTCGCAGGACGACTTCGGCCATCTCTTCCATAACAGCAACAGCGACCAGATGCGCGCCGACGTGATCCCGTCGTCGTACCTCAACCGCAACCCGAACCTCGGCCGCACCACGGGCCTGAACTGGAAGGTCGCGAAGGAGCAGTTCGTCTGGCCGATCCGCGTCAACCCCGGCATCAACCGCGG
>JBEGRN010000228.1:0-3518 GCA_041180425.1 Verrucomicrobiota bacterium | reverse complement strand
GGGGTGACCTGAGCGCTGGGCGAGGTCGCCCAAGGCCCGCAGGAAGGCGCGCTCGGAGCCGTTGCGCGGGTCGCACCAGAGGCGGCAGTTGGCGGCGTCGGGTTGACGGATAACAGGGCCGAGGAGGGCGCAGTCCCACTTCCGGGCCAGCGCCTGCCAGTGGAGGTCATCGGCCGCGGTGACGGCGCCTTTGTTCGAGCCTTCGCCGCACCCGTGTTGATGGACGATGACGCCGCGGATAGTCTTCACGCCTTCCGGTAGCCAGAGGTTGTAGGTCGAGGCGAAGGCGAGTGCTCCTGGCTGATCGGAGGTCGGGTAATCGACGCTGAACTTCTGGCCATCGGCGAGGAGGGCCAACGGGGCAAGCAATAGGGCTAGGTAGGGGCGCATGGCGGTAGGTTCAAGGTGCTTCGCTCCCTCGCACTCTGCTTCTTGGCCCTCGTGGCTACGGCCGCCGAACCCGCCGTGGAGCGTCTCTTCGTCTTGGGCGATTGGGGCTGGGCGGATCCCGAGCTCGAACGGAAGTATTCGCTCGTCCGCCAGAACGCCGACCTCCAGCGGGCGGTCGCCCAGGCCATGGCCACTCAGGCGGCCAAGGAGCCGGTATCGGCGGTGGTGACCACGGGCGACAATTTCTATCCGAACGGGGTGACGTCCGCCACCGATCCGCGTTGGGTGACGTCGTTCGAGCAGGTCTACGCCGCGCCCGCCTTGCAGGTGCCGTGGATCGCCTCGCTCGGCAACCACGACCACGACACGACCGCGCAGGCGGAAATCGACTATGCCGCGAAGTCCAAGGGGCGTTGGGTCATGCCCGCCCGCTATTACGCGCATCACCTGCCGGCACAGGACATCCGCGTCATCGTGCTGGACGCGTGTTCGTTGAGCCCGCTCTGGAACCGCCGCTACTTCAGCGCCGAAGCGGAGCGCGAGACCGCGGCCCAGTGGGCTTGGGTCGAGGCCGAACTCGCCAAGCCCGCCCGCTGGAAGGTCGTCGTCGGCCACCTGCCGATCCGCAGCCAAGGCATCCACTCCACCGAGCCCGAATACGTTCGACGCCTCGTGCCCTTGCTGGAGAAGCACCATGTCCAGCTGTATCTGAACGGACACAACCACCATGCTGAGCTCACCACGGAGAAGGGCGTCGCCTACGTGACTTGCGGCAATGGCTCGGACCTGTATCCGATCGGGTCCGGCCAAGGGTCGGACTTCATCGGGGCCTATCCCGGCTTCACGGCCTTGGACTTCGGCCGCGAAGAGCTGGTCATCCGTTTCTTCGACGCCGAGGGCAAGGTGCGCCATCGCGCGGTCCAGCCCCGCTGAGGGCCCTGCGTTGACCTCCCAGCGTTTGTGGCTACACCCCATGCCGTGACCCCTTACCTGCAGCAGCGCCGTCCTGAACTCCTGAAGGCCTATCGCGATGGCCTCCTGCAGGACGTCATCCCGTTCTGGCTGAAGCATGGCCTGGACCGGACGAACGGCGGCATCTACACGGCCCTCGGCCGCCACGGCGAGCTGCTCGACTCGGATAAGTCCGTTTGGTTCCAGGGCCGCGCGGCGTGGACCTTCGCGAACCTGTACAACACCGTGGAGCCTCGTCCGGAATGGCTCGAGGCGGCCTTGTCCTGCGGCAACTTCCTGCACGACCGCTGTCCGGACCTCACTGGTAAGCTGCACTTCACCGTCACCGCCGAAGGAGACCCGCTCCGCATGCGGCGCTACGTCTTCAGCGAGTGCTTCGCCGCCATCGCCTACGCCGCGCTCTTCCATGCGACTGGGCAAGGCCAGTGGAAAGAGCGGGCCATCGCGGCCTTCGACCTCTTCCTGAAGTTCAACCGCGAGCCCGGGCACATCGCCCCCAAGACCTCCCCGGAGACCCGTCCGATGAAGGGCCTGTCGCCGTTGATGATGACGTTGGTGACCGCGCAGGACATGCGCGCCGACCTCGGCGACGTGTTCGTCCGCGGCAAGACGCTGACCCAGTGGGCGGCCGAGGCTATCGCCGAGATTCGCGCGGATTTCGTGAAGCCGGAGCTGAAGGCGGTCCTGGAGGTCGTCGGGCCCAACGGTGAAATCTACGACCATTTCGACGGTCGCCTGCTCAACCCCGGCCACTCCATCGAGGCGGCTTGGTTCATCCTGCGCGAGGCCCGTCACCTCGGCGACGAGGCGATGAAGCGGCTCGGACTCGACATGCTGGATTGGATGTGGGCGCGTGGCTGGGACCGCGAGCACGGCGGCATCCTCTACTTCGTCGACCTCTACGGGAAGCCGATCCAGGAGTACTGGCACTTTATGAAGTTCTGGTGGCCGCACAACGAGGCCATCATCGCGACGCTGCTGGCCCACGTGATGACCGGCGACCCCAAGTATGCAGAGATGCATCGCCAGGTGCACGATTGGACCTACGCGCATTTTCCCGACCGCGAAGGCGGCGAGTGGTTCGGTTACCTGGACCGCGCGGGTCGCCCGACGACCGAGCTTAAGGGTAACATGTGGAAGGGGCCCTTCCATATGCCGCGCCAGAAGCTGGTCTGCTGGCAGCTGCTGGAGGGCTTGAGCTGACGCCATGCTGGGCCGCTCCCTCGTGCCGGAAGACGCTGGCTCCGTGCCATGCATCGAGTGTGACCGCGGGATTCCCCGGTCGCGCTTCGTGGACGGTAAGGTGACCTGTCCGTGGTGCCAGACCGTGCAGGATGCTTCGGGGGGGCAGGTCGTCGTCGAGCCATTGCCAGTCGGTGCGACGCATCCTAAGGTCTCGCAACGCGTCGAAGGCACCGAGCAAGTCTACGTCACGCGCCAAGGGTCGTGGTTCGGTTGGTTCTGGCTCACCTTCACGACGGTCCATTGCGGCTTCATGTTCTATGGGCTCAGCCAGGGGACGGTCCATGTGAACCACCAGCTCGTCACGCACCCGACGATTTGGCATTACCTCGGCATGGCGGCGTTCTACTCGATCTTCTTCGCCGTCGGTTTTGCGTTCACCTTGAGCCGATACACCATCCGCCTGGCGGATGCGCAGGCGACGGTGCGTTACCGGCTCTTTCCGTTCGTCGGGTGGACCTGGCGCTTGGCCGTCGGCGAGACCATCCGCGTTTCCTTGGCCTACCGCGGTGCCCGCGAGAACGGCAGCGCGGTCAACGCGGTGGTGCTGTCGTCCGACGGGCAGGAAATCAGCTTCGGCTCCTTCTTGGCCAAGGACGTCAAGCAGCACCTCGCTTCAGCCATCGACGGCTTCTACAACGGGGCGGCGGGCGAAAACGCGGACTTCATTCCGAGACCTTGAGCACGAACGGTCCGGCCGGGAGGTCGGCGCCGTTGCGGAGGGCGGCGACGGCGTTCATGTGCCAGGCGTAGCGCACCTCGACGACGCGATCGGCGGTCTCGAAGATCACGGTTTCGCCATCGATGCGGGCTCCACTGATGGCTTGGAATGCCGAGGAGTTGGCGGGGCGGATCTCGATGAGCGGCGTGGTTTCGCCACTGAACTTCAAACCTGCCGCCGAGCGGAAGCGGAT
>JBEGRN010000227.1:0-3119 GCA_041180425.1 Verrucomicrobiota bacterium | reverse complement strand
GAGTGCGCCGGTCAGGTCGCGCGTTCCGATGCCTCCGCCTCGCTGGCCGCGCTCGAGGCGCTCTTGGTTCGCGATGCCGCCACGACCGCTTGCGTCATCTTGGAGCCACGCGTGCAGGGTGCCGCCGGGATGGTGCAACAGCCCGCCGGGTTCGTGAAGTCGGTCGCCGCCCTGTGCCGCCGTCATGGCGTGCACCTAATCCTGGACGAAGTCTTCACCGGCTTTGGCCGCGTCGGTGCCCTCACGGTCGCCGAGTTGGAAGGCGTCGTGCCCGACTTCCTGTGCCTCGCGAAGGGCCTCGCCGCGGGCTACCTCCCGCTGGCTGCGACGCTGACGTCCGAGCAGGTCTACGCGGCTTTCCTCGGGAAGTTCTCTGAAGGTAAGACCTTCTTCCACGGCCACACTTTCTCCGGCAACCCGCTCGGGTGCGCCGTCGCGCGCGCTTCGCTCCGCAAGCTGAAGCCCATGCTCGCTTCTGGCCAAGTCGCCGAGCGCGCCGACCTCCTGGGCCGCGAGATGGCGGCCGCGTTCGCCGGACAGCCCCACGTGCGCGCGTACCGTCAGGTCGGCCTCACCGGCTCGGTCGAGTTCAAGCCGTCCGGTGCGGACCGCTGGCCGACCGACACCCGCGCCGGTTACCGCGTCGCGCTCGCCGCCCGTCGCCATGGGCTCGTTATCCGTCCCCTCGGCGACTCCATCCTCTTCGTCCCGCCCATCTCCATCCAAGCCGACGAAGTGAAGCACCTCGTCCGCGCCGTCCGCCTCGCGATGGACGAAACCCTGGCGGGTTTGAAAGCAGACTAGGGCAGCACGCGGTGCTGCCCCTACCTTTACCCATCCCCCATCCCCCATCCCCCATCCCATTTCACCTATCCCCTTCAACAACACCATGCCTACCCTCACCGACGCCCGCGCGCTCTACGACCTGCCGCTCAACACGCTGATCTTCAAGGCTCAGCAAGTCCACCAAGCCAACCAGGACCCGGCGGGCGTGCAGCTCTGCACGCTGAAGTCGATCAAGACGGGCGCTTGTCCCGAAGACTGCGCCTATTGCCCGCAGTCCGTGCACAACAACACCGGCCTCGAGAGCGAAGCCCTCATGGAGACGCAGGCCATCCTCGCCGATGCCCGTAAGGCCAAGGCCGGCGGCGCGACCCGCTTCTGCATGGGCGCCGCCTGGCGCCGCGTGAACGACGGCAAGCAGTTCGACAGCGTCCTGAACACCGTCGCCGGCGTGAAGGAGCTCGGCCTCGAAGTCTGCTGCACCCTCGGCATGGTATCCGAGCAGCAGGCTACCCGCCTCAAGCAGGCCGGTTGCGACGTCTACAACCACAACCTCGACACCTCGCGCGAGCACTACTCCAAGATCATCACCACGCGCACGTACGACGACCGTCTCCAGACCCTCTCGAACGTCCGCAAGGCCGGCCTCGAGGTCTGCTCCGGCGGCATCATCGGCATGGGCGAGACCGTGGACGACCGCCTGAAGATGCTCGTCGAGCTCGCGCAGCTCGACCCTCAGCCCGATTCCGTGCCGATCAACGCCCTCGTCGCCGTCGAAGGCACGCCGCTGGCCGGCCGCAAGTTCGTGGATACCATCGAATTCGTGCGCACCATCGCCGTCGCGCGCATTCTGATGCCGAAGGCCATGGTCCGTCTCTCCGCTGGCCGCGCCAACATGAACGACGAGACGCAGGCCCTCTGCTACCTCGCGGGCGCGAACTCGATCTTCCTGGGCGAAAAGCTCCTCACCACGGGCAACCCCGACATCGAAGAGGACATGAACCTCATGAAGCGCCTGGGCCTGCACCCGATGCATCCGGACGAAGCCCGCCGCATCCACCGCGGCGAGATCGCCCCGGCTTCCGCCCAGCCGGCCGCTTGGCCCAGCGTCGCGGAATTCGCCGCTGCCAACGCCGCTGAAGACTCCTGCGGCCATGGCGGCTGCGGTTGCAAGTAAGCCATGCCGGTCTTCTTCGTCACGGGCAGCGACACCGGCGTGGGCAAGACCCACGTCTCCGGCCTGCTGGCGCGTCGACTCGCACGCGATGGCTTCACCCAAGTCATCAAGCCCGTCGAATCCGGTGCAGCTTCCGGTCGTCCCGCGGATGCGCCGAAGGCCGCCGGAGACTGGGCCGAAGCCCATACCTTGTTGGCGTTGCCGGCGCCCATCGCGCCTCTCGCCGCCGCGAAGAAGGCCCGCAAGACGCTCGACCTCGCCACGCTCCTGAAACTGTACCGCGCCGTCCCAGCCGCACCATGTCGCGTCGTCGAAGGCGCCGGCGGCGTCGCCGTGCCGATCGACCCGAAGGGGAAGGATTGGTCCGACTTCGCCGCAGCCATCCAGCCGATGGCCGTCATCATCGTCGTGGAGGACCGTTTGGGCGCCATCAACCAGGCCCGCCTCGCCATCGCCTACCTGCGCCGCCGCTACGACGGCCCGATGGGCGTGTGGCTCAACGCGATCAAGAAGCCGACCCCGGCCGTGGCTGCCGCCAACCGCGCGGGCCTCGCCGATGCTTGGATCCCGCTCTATGGTGAGTCGGGTCCGGGCAAGCAGCCTCCGCGCTTCCACTTCCTGCCGCGATGAACGACGCCCTCGTCCAGCGTCTGCGTAAGTCCTTGGGCGAACGCGAGGGCTCTTCGCTCCGCCGGCAACTCGTGGCCCGGACCGCCGACGACGCGCGCGTCAACCTCGCGGACAACGATTACCTCGGCCTGTCCCGCGACCCCGTCGTGGTCGCGGCCGGCGTAGAGGCCTTACGCACGTGGGGCGCGTCGTCCTCGGCGTCGCCGCTGGTCACGGGTTACACGGAGCTCCATCAGCGCCTTGAGCGCACCTTGGCCGCGTGGCAGGGTTATGCGCACGGCTTGGTGCTGAACACCGGCTTCGCGGCCAATGCCGCCGTCCTCGGTGGCTTGCCCAAGGAAGGAGACCTCGTCCTCGCCGACCGTTTGGTCCATGCGAGCATGCTCGAAGGCATCCAGGCCTCGGGTGCCCGTCTCCGCCGCTTCCCGCACAACGACCTCGACGCGCTCGAGCTCATGCTGCACGAGGAGCCCGCGCTCGGCGGCGTCATCTTCGTCGTCACCGAAAGCGTCTACTCCATGGATGGCGA
>JBEGRN010000226.1:0-3130 GCA_041180425.1 Verrucomicrobiota bacterium | reverse complement strand
CTGGTCGCGTTGGGGTTGCGGACTTCGAAGCCCTTGCCGTGCAGGCCGTCGTCGAAGTGGATCGTCGAGCCGTTGAGGTAGGCGAGGCTGGCGGGGTCGATGAGGATCTTCAGGCCTTGGCTTTCGAATTCCTGGTCACCGTCCTTGCGGACGTCAAAGGCCATGCCGTACTCGAAACCGGAGCAGCCACCGGCCTCGATGAGGACGCGGAGCGACGATTCCGGGTTGGCCTGCTGGGCATGCAAAGCACGGACCTGTTGGGCGGCGGCTTCGGTGAGGTGGATCATGCCTTTCACATTATGGGTCTGCAGGCAGAGTCAAGGGGGGCTGTTTGAACTCGCCCCACCCGCCACGGGACTTAGGCTAAAACGATCCCCCCATGCGCCCCCTCCTGAAGGCTTTCTGCGTCTCGATTCCTTTGGCTTTCCTCTTCAACGCCGTGATGGTCTTGGTGGCCTCCTTGATCATCTGGGACTCTCCTGAGCCGTTGGACCTCCTCGGCGCCAACCTCCTCGACATCCATTGGGGCGACCCGGCCCGGAGTTCCATCGAGCTCATTCCGGTGTTGGCCTTCTGGGGGCTCGCCTTCCTGCAGTCCTGCGTTTTTTTCCTGCCGCTGGCTCCGGCGGTGAACCTAGCAGCGCAGCCCGCGGCGCTCTGGCCACGGGTCTTGGGGGCCGCCTTCTGCACGGCTTTCTTGGTGGCCTTGCCGCTGTTCGCCTTGCTCGACGTCTACTATTTCCTGCCCAACGCGAATCCCAAGGAGTTCGCGAGCGGCGCGTTCATCGCCGGCATTTTGGTCGCTTGGTTGGTTTCGTGGGTCGTTTGGACGGCGATCCTGCTGCGCCGCGCCCGCTCCGATGAGAACGCCTTGGAGGCATCCCTCCTGCGCACGAGCCAAGTCTCGCTGGTCGGCCTCGCGCTCTGCCTGCCATGGTACTTGGTGCTGCGCCGCAAGCAAAGCTGCGCGTGCAGCCTGGGGACGTTCGTCGCCTTGCTCACGGGCCTGTGGTCGCTGCTGCTGATCGGCGGTCCGCTGTTGCTGGTCTTGGCCCGCGACCGCCGTCTGCGTGCCGCGGTCAAGGGCGAGTGATCAGAGTTCGCAGCCTTGCTGCGTCTCGCGCGTCGGACGTGCGATGAGCCCGCGGTGCGGTTCTTCGGGGTAGCGTTCCGTCGCGCGCTCACCGAGGAGGTGCGCATCGCAGCACTTCAGGAGGTCGGCCATCGTCTCCGTCCGGCGCATCTCGTGCAGGAAGCGGCCTTCGGTGTCCACCGCGAGGCCGATGAAGTTCAGGAACTTCTTGAGCCGCCCGGCCTGCCGGTCCACGGCCATGGCTTGGTCGCAGCACTCCTCGGCGATCTCCTGGATGTATTGACGGACGTCGCCCAGCGTCGGCGCGAAAGCGGGCAAGCCTTGCTGCGCGGCGCGCCACTGTTGGAAGACCCAAGGGTTTCGGATGGCGTGGCGGCCCATCATCATGCCCCAGGCGCCGGTCTCCGCGAGGAGCCGCTGCGCCTTGGCGGAACTCGTCACATCGCCGTTGGCGATGACAGGGCAGGGGACGGACTTCACCGCATGCGCGATGGCCGCGTAGTCGACTTCGGACCAATAGAGCCCTTTGACCGTGCGTCCGTGGACGGTGAGCAGGTCCACTTGATGCTTGGCGACCAACGCCAAGATCGCGTCGAAGTGACGCTGGTCCTCGAAGCCGATGCGCATCTTCACGGTGAAGAGCCCCGGCGTCTCCGCGCGCATGGCGCCGAGGAGCTCGTCGATCTTGGCCGGGTCGCGCAATAGGCCGCCGCCGACGTTCTTGCGGTAGACCTTCGGGGCCGGGCAGCCCATGTTGAGGTCGATGCCGGCGATCGGGTATTTCTGCAGAAGTCGGATGGTCCGCACCATGTGCGGGGTATCTTCGCCGATGAGCTGGGCGAAGACCGGACGGCCCGTGCCGTGGTTCACGAGCGAATCGACGATGTGCTTCTCGGGCGTCGAGGATTCGTGGACGCGGAAGTACTCCGTCACGAACCAATCGGGGCCCTCGCGGCGGCCGATGACGCGGAGGAAGCCGGTCGTGGTGACGTCCTGCATCGGCGCGAGCACCGACGGGCGCGTGCCGGGGACCTGCGGGGCGGGCAGGGGAGCGCTCACGCCTGCTTGCGGAGGCGGGCCAGCGTCTCCGTCATGTCTTCGCAGGCGTCGAGCACCTGACGGCTCAGGAAGACCGGACGCTTGGCCTTCACCGCGAGGACGAGCGCATCGCTCGGACGGGCGTCGACCTCGGCGACCTTGCGGGCGACCGGGCCGTCTTGGCCGATGATGACGCGGGCGAAGAAGACACCGTCCTTGACCTCGACGATGAGCACGTGCGCGACGACGGCGTCGAGCCCCAGCAGCAGGTGGAGCATCAGGTCGTGCGACTGCGGGCGTTCGGCTAGCTTACCCGCCAAGGCGGCTTGCAGGGCCTCGCCGACGGAGGCGTCCACCTGGATGACGATGGTCTTGAGCTCGGTAATCAGGAAGACGGCCGTGCCGCCCTTGGTCGGGATGACCTCGAGGTGCTTGACGGGCAGGACTTCCAACTGACTCATGGCCAGAAGCATTTGAGCCATCATCCCTACGGTGCAAGCCTGACCGCTGGGTAACGCCCGAAAGCCTTCGCATATTTCCGCCGTGCGACCTTGAAATCGCCCTCTTTTGGGGCAACTTCAAGGCGTGCACCCCTTTCTCAAAGACGACTTCCTCTTCGACTGGAGCCCGCTCAAGCCTGCGGCGATCGAACCTGATATCCGCGAAGCGTTGCGCCGCGCCCGCGGCAACGTCGATGCCTTCAAGCAGCTCGCCGGCCCGGCACTGACGTATGACAACGTCCTGCTCGGCTTCGAGAGCGCGACGCGCGAACTCGGCCGCGGTTGGGGCTTGGTCACGCACCTCGACGCGGTCCTCAATTCGCCGGACCTCCGTACGGCTTACAACGCGCTCTTGCCCGACGTCACCGCGTTCTACACCTCGCTCACGCTCGACGCCGAGATCTGGGCCGTCTTCAAGGCCTACGCGGCCACCGCGGAAGCCCGCGCGTTGACCGGGGTTCGCCGCCGTTTCCTTCAGGAGACGATGGCTGATTTCGAA
>JBEGRN010000225.1:0-3134 GCA_041180425.1 Verrucomicrobiota bacterium | reverse complement strand
CCTCGCCCTCGAGGGTCAAGAGCGGGACCAGTGGCAAGACATAGTCAAGACACAAGGCATAGTGACGAACCCGTCCCCGCACGGAAAGGGCGATACGGGTCGAGCAGTCCGCAGCAGCAATCAAGTCACTCAAGCATGCGCGAAGCTTTGCCAGCTTGTCGGCCGGGATAAAGAGACGGCCGGCGATGGTGTCAACGATCACACCGGTGTACACGATGCGCTGACTCGGATCCTGGCGTTTCACTGCGCTCAAGGAGATCCCCAGCTGCTCGGCCAGGCAGTGCCAGTAACGTCGCAAGTGCTCGAAATCAGCAAGGGCGGCGGAGCAGACCGGGCACCCCGAGGTCAGCCCGCCGCAAGTGCCATGAGGCGGGACGTTCCTAGCCAATATGAGGTCGTCCACCCAAAGGAAGCACAGGAGCAGGAAGTGAGAACCGTTGCGTGGTGACTTGCGGAGAAGGTGGCGAAGAACGGTCATGAGCAAGCAGTTCAGCGGGGAACCCGCCAGCTTCTGACCAAAGTGAGTTGCTGCGAATCGGAATAAGAACCCATCAATGCGGCAACCTGAGCGCGCCTTGTCGCAAGTGCCGAGGCAAGTTCGCGGGGAGCAGCCCACGTGGAGGCGAGCGGCTTCCTTCCAACTGCCGTCCGGGCCACAGCTAAGGCCTAATTCCTCCACCAGTCCACCAGTGCAGCCACCGAATGGGGACAGGTGGTAAGCGTCGTTCACATCATCGCCACACATGATTGCACCAGGGTCAAGGGCAGACGCCATGTCCGAAAGGTTCATGCATCGCACTGCCCATTTGCTGAGGCACTTGTTGGATCGACGGGCGTCCGAGATCAGCCTGTAGAAGGGGGCGGTGCTCTTTTCCACAGCTCCCAGGGGCTCGACCACCAAGGGCGGAGGGCACGACGGCGGGACCCACTCGAGAATTCCAGAATGGATCCAGGCCGCGATGGTCGGGCCCAAGGCCTTCTTAGCCGCCACGTCATTTTCCCAGGAGGGGTGGTTCGCGGAGCTGACGGGTTCCCAGTCCCAACAATCGCGGGGGTACGACAGATGCCCTGCCAGAATTGCTGCTGCCGCGCCGTCAATAGGGCCCAGCACCTTGTGCCATAATGCACTCCGCTCGACGATGGTCGTGACTTTCGTCGACGGGAGAACGACCAACCCGGAAGTCTCATCCGTGGGCAAGGCCAAGAATTTGGGGAGAGACGGGGCTTGTCCTCCCGGAGGTGCATCCGGTCCTTGCTGCTGTCGGCCGGGTCCGCTGAGCAACGGACGCGGTGATCGGATGAGAGCGATCGCCCCATTCGCAAGGTAGACCTGAAGGGGCTGGGACTGTCCCGCGAGGCGCAGTTCTCCACCTGACCAGCCACAGTTCTCAGGAGTGTTGGTGAGCGGCGCCCAGAACGATCGGCCGCGGTCAGCAAAGCGACCCATGTGCAGCGCTCCGAAGGCGCGAAGGGCCACACCCCATGGCCAACCACTCGCCAGAGCGGCGAGGAAGAGGCCAGGCGCGTGTGGAAACGAGGCCTCGTCCGGCTGAAGACCCTCTGGTACAGCCGGGGGCTCACACCGTGACAGATTGGATTTAGGCGCCACCAGCTGTGCCAATTGAGATCGTAAGCGGCGGAAGGTCTCAGGCGTCCAGTTCCACTCGGAGAAGTCCTCGAGACGGAGAGCCGAGAGCCTCAGGACAGCGTCATGCAAGAGCGCCCCCTGCACCAGCACTGCGGCCAAGTGCGCGTCAGAGGAGGCAGACAGCTGGCAGGGCCGTGCTCGCACTCTGCGCTGGGCGGCCATCAGGGCCGAGGCGAACACCACGCGTGCGCGACTCATGAGCGTAGTGACGGCTGTAGTGAAGCGGTTGATGCTGGGTGAAGAAGCTGCCCTCCGCAGGTCAGCCAGCTCAGGGATAGCCTCCGCCAACACGGACAGGGCAGAGCGCGCGGCCAGCGGGGACCCTCCGTCCCCTGACGTCGAAAACAAGGGGGCGCCATAGCCGTGGGGTGCCGACGTCACACCCACCCCCGGCGGCGCCGCCAGTCAGCTGAAGTCCACAGTGCGGTTCCCAGCCCGGTGAGAGTCCGAGAGGCCGTACTGCGAGATGAAAGCCCGCCAAGCTGCTTTTGTCTGGCTGGTGATGCTGTTGCCGTGCCACGCCCCCTGCAGCCTGTTGCCTGCATGGTCGAATCCTGGGCAGGGGCATTGGAACTTCCTGAAATATCGGATCGGGCATTCCCAAGAGAAGTGAGGTGGTCCGCCTGGACAAAGGAGGCAAGCTGAAACACCCGGCATGTGAATTCCGAGCGTCGAGCCCACGACGCTATGGCTGAGCGGCTTGCCCATGAATGATTGCCCTGCGAAGCCACCGCCCATGGCAGGGCCGCGCTGGCCGCTGGCCAGTCTGCCGGGGTAACCGGAGGCAGGTCCGCCACCATGATGCGCCGACGCAGACGAAAAGGCTCCGGCTGCACCGGGCGCCCATGCTGAGCCGTACGGGCCAGCACTCGAGCTGGCCGGAAGGCCCGGGGGAGTGTACGCCTGCGCTTGGAATGGGGCCTGCGAATGCGGCCGACGAGCTTGTGTGTGATGCTGGAGCTCCATCTCGTCCACCGTGATGACGTTCCGGAAGAATGGGTAGAACAGATCGAAGTAAGTACGGTTTTGCTGGGCTGCGCTCCTGTCCTCGCATGCGATGAGCCTGTCATAGGCCTGCCACAAGCTCCCGAGGTCCGCGTACTGCTGAGCCGCTGCTCGAGGGATGTCCGCCAGGACTGTACCGCCCCATTTAGCGTGGGGAAAGTCGTTCTCCGCCATGTGCGCTCGATATTTGAAGTATTCTGTCACAGTGTGCTTGAGCTGAGTCAGAACGTCGCTGGGCAGTGGGGAAGAAAGCGATTGGAAATGGCCCACAGCACGATTCCATATTTCTTTTCCACGCCTAGTGAGCTCTCGTCGAGATGTAGAAGGGAAGGCGGTGGAATCGTAGCCTACTCCAGCATAGGCTGATGCGCGTTGGATGAGCTTGCCGTCCTTCGCGGGGTCGTTGCCAGCAGTGGCGTGGCGGATATCGACGAAATGAGCGTAGCGTGCTGACACGCCCCTGGACCCGGCGACATCGTCG
>JBEGRN010000224.1:0-3152 GCA_041180425.1 Verrucomicrobiota bacterium | reverse complement strand
AGCTCGCCGGCGCGGGCCTTCAGTTTGTTCTTCCAAGCGGTGGTCGAGAGGTCGCCCTTGGTGCCGACGGGGTGGGCCTTCTGCCAGATCGCGGGACGGACGCGGTGGACCTCCCAGCCGCAGGCCACGGCGGCGCCGTAAAGGACGCCGGTGTTCCACATCAGTTTGCCGATGGCGGAGCCGGGGATGTTGCGGCCCGCGTAGAGCGGGGGCTCCTCCAGGTACAGCACGACCTTGTTGGCCTTCGTCGAGATGTCGGCCACCAGTTTGCAGACCTCCCAGTCGGTGCCGGGCATGTTGTACGACTCCAGCCCGAGGTTGTCGTGGTAGGTGACGATGGCGCCGGAAACGCCGGGGTCCACGGCGACGAGCAAGGGCTTGTTCATTTGGTGCGGGTCGCTTTCGCCAATCGGGCAACGACGACCCGAGTAATGGACGGGCAGCGGGACAGGTCAAACCCTTTCGCCCGGAAGCCCGCGAAGCCGAGTTGGTGGGCGGCGTAGACTTCGCCGATCGTCGGGCGGCGGCCGAGGGCCTTGGTCAGGCGCTCCTCGTTGTACGTCAACCAGGAGGTGGCGTACTGGTGGCCGGCGATGGGGTCGAGGGCCAGGTCGTAGGAGTAGACGGGCAGGCCGTGGGCGCGGCGCCAGCGGGAGGTGTCGGCCCAAGCTGCGGGGAAGAATTGGCACAGGCCACGCTCGCCCAGCCGGCCGATGGCGCGGGGGTTGCCGGCGGACTCGACGCGGATGATGGCGTCCACCTGGGCGGGAGTGATCGCGGGGAGGCACGTGGCCGACGCGAGCAGGAAGAGCAGGGGCTTCACGACTGGGACGTGGGGTGGAGGTTGCCGGTGAAGAGCTCGCCGTCCTTGTCGCGGTAGCGCCACTTGAGCAGCGCACGGCCGGAGGGGGAGAGGTGGGCGTACAGGTCAACATCGGTGCACCCGAAGAAGACCAGCATCTGCTCGGCCTCGGCGGCCTGTTGGGCCACCTGCTCGTTGGCGTACTTGGGCGTCCAGTCGCCCTGCATGACGCGGTCGCGGGCGTAGGCGATGCCCTGGATGAGGGTCTGCACCTCTTGGGAGGGGTTGCCGAGGTTGTTATTGGCCATTGTTCTGTTGGGCTTGGGTTTCATTTTGGGTGAGAGAGGCGATGCGTGTGCCGATCCAGCGGACGACCGGTACGGCGAAAGAGTTTCCTGCGCATTTGTATTGCGGGCCGTCGGGGGCGGTAGGCTTGCCCTTCCAAGGGATGTTCGTCCAGTTGTCGGGGAAGCCTTGAAGGCGGAGGCATTCGTTAGGGGTAAGGCGGCGGACCGCCATAGGAGTCAGGACGCCATGTTGCATCCCTCCGCGTCGCAGGGTGAAGGATGGGTCGGCTGGGTTGAATTCCTGCATGGAATGGGTCTCTCCGCATTTACCGAGGCGAGAGAGTAGGTTCATGCCATCGAGAGGGACGACGGGATGCGCGACGTGCGGGGCCTGATCGCCAGCGTCGCATTTGAGCGTCGGGAAGGTGGTCGTTGAAGGGTCGGCTCCGGCTTGCCTGCAGAGGTTGCCGGGTTGGAATGCTACTGCTCGGAGGCTTTCTTCAGCGCCGCCTCCAGCATCGGGGGCAACGCCTTGCCTCTTTTTCCCGCCCGCCGCAAGATGCCGCTGCAAGCCTTCGCGGAGAGATAGAACCTCGGCGGCAGAGGCCCAGCCTCCAGCACCTCGGCGAGCGACGACAAAGATCCGCCGGCGGCGTTGGGGCACGGCTGACCAGCCGCGTCGGTGTGGGTGCAACCTACACTCTCCGACGTGTTGAGCGTCCAGGATTCGGTAGGCCCACCCATACCCGAGTTGCCCCAAGGCGTGGAGGAAGGTTCCGAAGGTGCGGCCTCCGTCCACCGACAGGAGACCCGGCACGTTTTCATAAATGACCCACTCGGGTCGCAGGTGGTCAACCAAGCCGAGATAGGTAAGGGTGAGGTTGCCGCGTGGGTCGGCGAGTCCGCGCCGGAGACCGGCCACGGAAAAAGCCTGGCAAGGTGGTCCACCGATGAGAACGTCAATTGCTCCGGGTTCGATGGGCCATTGTTTGTATTGTGTGAGGTCGCCATAGTTGGGTGTGTTGGGAAAGCGGTGAGCTAGAACGGCGGAGGCGAATGGGTCGATCTCGCAGAAGCCTACGGCCTTCCAGCCGAGGGGTTCAAACGCGATGGACGCGGCCTCCATGCCAGAGCAGACGGAAAGAAAGCGCATCAGTTGATGGGCTGGCGGGCGGTGTAGGTCAGGCGGATGTCGCCCAGGTCGTCGCTGTAGTCGAGGAAAGCCTCGATGCGGCCGAGCGCGTTGACGTTCACAGTCAGATCGCGGATGCCGGAGGCGGAGAGCACGGCGGTGAGGTCGCTGACGGCGTTGTTCACGCAATCCTTGGCCGACCCGGTCGAGCCGCCGGCGAGGAGGAACTGGGCACCGTCGAGGTTCTCGCAGAAGTTGGCCAGGGCGTTGCGGACGGGGTCGTCGCGGTGGGCCTTGCGGATGGTGGGACGCATGTCGGGGGCGTGGGCGTTGGCGTCGGGCATGTTAGAACTTGGGGTTGTCGATGATCTCCAGCAGGGACGGGCCGTCGGCCAGCAGGAGGATGTAGGCCGCCAGCGCGAGGCCGGCGAGGAGGGCGATGATGAGCTTCATGGCTTGGTGTTGGGTGGGGGATTAGAGGGAGCCGGTGATGCAGAGGGCGGTCCGCAGGGTGCTGGTCTGCTCCTTGTTGATGCGCTTGCCCTTGATGAGCTGCAGGGCGGCGTGGTAGGCCACGCAGGCGATGATGTGGGAGTCGTTGGCGTCCTCGAGGTCGCACTCGTAGGCGTCGTGATCGGCGTAGAGGCCGGCCTGATAGGTGGCCTGCACCTGGTTGAGGTTGCAGACCTGTTCTTCGACAAGCGCGGCGAGCGACAGGAGCACGTTGGGCTTTTCGACGATGGTGGTGATGGCGGTGGTGGTCATGGCTTGGTGTTGGTTGGCACGGGGATGAGTAGGCAACACCTTTGCCAAGGTTGCAAGGCAAAAAGATTGGAAGTTTCCAAAGGGGGGTTTGCCGGGGGTCATTTGCAAACTCCCACCCGCCCCCTAGATACCCCCGCCAAGGGGTCTAGAATGCCCTAGGAGGCGT
>JBEGRN010000223.1:0-3162 GCA_041180425.1 Verrucomicrobiota bacterium | reverse complement strand
ACGGACGCGACGCCGTCGGATACCGCAAAAGGTTATAGCGTATAGCGGTTGGCGGTTGAGGAAAACAGAACAAGCGGAGGCTATGCTATAAGGGGCCGGAAATCGGGAAGTTAGCACGCGGCCATAGGCCGCAGCACAACACGCAACCCCCAACCCACACACCGAGTAGGTCGTGACGCCGTCCCGTCCCTACCCGCGAGCGGAGCTCGCGAGAGGCAGCAAGGGCAGCACGCGGTTCTATCCCTACCCGATACAAAGTGAAAAGGGGGACCGGGAAACGGGATGTTGGCAGGCGGCCATAGGCCGCGGCATCACCCCATGTCACCGTGTCACCTTGCCCACGTGTCCCCTCTACATTGTCTTTCCGTTTAGGACAGCACGTGGTGCTGTCCCACCCTTAGCCGGCGATCAGCGATTCACCCGTCATTTCCGGCGGCTTGGGGAGGCCCATGAGCTGCAGGATGGTCGGGGCGATGTCGGCGAGGCGGCCGGTGGGGCGCGTCTTGAACTTCTCACAACCCTTGCCGTAGAGGACGACCTCGACGGGGCTGAGCGTGTGGCGCGTGTGGGCGCAGTTCTCTTCCGGCTCCCACATCTGGTCGGCGTTGCCGTGGTCGGCCGTGACGAGGGCCTTGCCGCCGACCTGGTCGATGGCTTGGAGGAGGGTGCCGAGGCCGGCGTCGACGGCTTCACAGGCCTTGCAGACCGCGGCGAGGTCGCCGGTGTGGCCGACCATGTCGGGGTTGGCGTAGTTGACGACCACGAGGCCGTATTGGCCGGACAGGATGGCGGCCTTGGCGAGCTCGGTGACGTGGGCGGCGGACATCTCGGGCTTCTGGTTGTAGGTCGAGACCTCCTTCGGGCTTTGGGCCATGCCGCGCTCTTCGCCGGCGAAAGCCTCTTCACGGTAGTCGTTGAAGAAGAACGTCACGTGCGGGAACTTCTCGGTCTCCGCCGTGCGGTATTGTTTCACGCCCTGCTTGGCGACCCACTCGCCGAGGATGTTCACCATCTTGGCCGGCTTGTCGAAGACCACGTTGGGGCAGAGGCCCTTCTCGTAGTTCGTGAGCGTCGCGTAGAAGAGCTTGAGCAGCTTGGCGCGCGGGAAGCCCTTGAACTCGGGGTCGATGAACGCGCGGGTGATCTCGCGCGGACGGTCGCCGCGGAAGTTGAAGAACAGCACCGAGTCGCCGTCCTGGATGAACGGCGTACCCTGGATGCGGGTGGCCGGCACGAACTCGTCGCCCACGGTGTTGGCGTCGGTCGGCTTGTCGTAGTAGGCCTGCACGGCGGCGGTGGCCGAAGCGGCGACGGGCGCCGGGGCGCCGGTGAGGGCGTCGTAGGCCGTCTTCACGCGTTCCCAGCGGTTGTCGCGGTCCATGGCCCAGAAGCGGCCGGCGACGCTGGCGACCTTGCCGAGGCCGATCTTGGCGAGTTCAGCTTCGAGCTGTTGGAGGTAGCCGAGGCCTGAGGTGGGCGGGCTGTCGCGGCCGTCCATGAAGGCGTGGACGTAGACCTTGGTGAGCCCCTCTTCCTTGAGCAGGCGAACGAGCGCGTAGAGGTGGGGCAGGGTGGAGTGCACGCCTGCTTCGGAGCAGAGGCCCATCAAGTGGACGGCGCCGCCGGTGGCCTTGACGTTCTCGACGAGCCCGCGGAAGGCCTTGATCTGGCGCATGGCGGCGGGATCGGTGAGCCCCTTGTCGATGCGGACGATCTCCTGGTCGACGATGCGGCCGGCGCCGATGTTCTGGTGGCCGACCTCGGAGTTGCCCATGATGCCGACCGGCAGGCCGACATCGAGGCCGTGGGCCATGATCTCGGTGCGGGGCCACTTCGCGGTCAGGCCGCGGGACACCGGGATATTGGCTACCTTGATGGCGTTGAACTGATCGTGCTTGGCGTTGTGGTTTTCGCCCCAGCCGTCGCGGATAACAAGGAGTGTGGTAGACATGGAAGTGGGAGGGGTTTCTGGTGGATTTCCCCGGTGAAGTGAATTCAAATCCCCGCATGCGGTCCCTGCGCACCCTCCACCTCATCTTGGGCTGCTTTTTCGCTCCGTTGCTCCTGTTTTACGCCGTCTCGGGCTTCTGGCAGGTCTTCGGTTGGCAATGGTCCACGACCCGCGAGGACCAAGGCCTCGCCTTGGCCAGCACCATCCATACGGGCCGGGGCCTGAAAGGCGGGGACATCTCGACCCTGTCCTCGACGCCCATGCGGTGGCTCGCGGCGGCGCTGGCCGTCTGCCTCGTCGCCATGGTCGTGACCGGCCTCGTGCTCGCTTTCCGGTCGGCCAAGCCCAAGGCCGCCGGGTGGGCCGTCACCGCCGGCTTGGTCATCCCGCTGGCTTTCGTCCTCTACGCCTACTATCATCGCTGAACCATGCCCCTCCTCCGCGTCCTCCTCTGCGCTGTCCTCATGGGCGGCGTCATTTCGGCTGAAGCCGCACCCGTCGAGAAACTGACCATCGACGGCAAGGCCGTCACCCTGAAGGTGCCGGACAAAGCCGCGCCGGGGAAGCCTTGGCTCTGGGTCGGTGAGTTTGCGGGGCATCTGAAGTCCTTTGAGGATGGGCTGGTCGCGCAAGGCTGGCACGTCGCCTACGTGGCCGTCTCGAATCAGTTCGGGTCCCAGCGTTCGATGGACACTTGGGAGAAGGTCTACGCCGAACTCCATGATAAGCGTGGCCTCTCCGCCAAGCCCGCCTTGATCGGCATCTCCCGCGGCGGCCTGTACGTCAACGCCTGGACGCGCCTGCACCCGGATCGCGTCAGCATCCTCTGCCTCGATAACGGCGTGTGCGACATCCGCAGCTGGCCGGGCGGTTTCCAACTGACCGCCAAGGGCAAGGGCAGCGCCAACGACTGGAAACTTTATAAAACTGAATTCAAGTATGCCACCGACGAAGAAGCCTTGGCGAAGTCGCTCCGCCCGACCGATGGGTTGGAGCCAGCCATCAAAGCCGGCGTCTTCCTCGTCTCGGTGCACGGCACCGCGGACACCGTCGTTCCCTATGTGGACAACGCCAAGCTCGTGGTCGACCTCTGGGAGAAGCAGGGCGGAAAGTTTAAGGTCTTCCCGAAGGAAGGCGGCGACCACCACCCGCACGGCTTGCCGGATCCCAAGCCCCTGATCGACCTCTTCGTTAAGGAAGTGAAGTGAGGT
>JBEGRN010000222.1:0-4003 GCA_041180425.1 Verrucomicrobiota bacterium | reverse complement strand
CTTGGAGAGCTCGTCGAGGAGGTTCGGGGCGATGGTCAGGAGGTCGCAACCGCAGAGGGCCTTGATCTGGCCGACGTTGCGGAAGGAGGCGCCCATGACCTCGGTCTTGATGCCGTGGCGCTTGTAGTAGGCGAAGATGCGGCGGACGGACTGCACGCCCGGGTCGTTGGCGCCGGCGGAGGCGGCTTCGTTCCAGTTGGCGCCCTGGGCCTTCTTGTGCCAGTCATAGATGCGGCCGACGAACGGGGAGATGAGCTGGACCTTGGCGTCGGCGCAGGCGACGGCCTGGGCGAAGGAGAAGAGCAGGGTCAGGTTGCAGCGGATGCCTTCCTTCTCGAGCTCGGCGGCGGCCTGGATGCCTTCCCAGGTGGAGGCCATCTTGACGAGGATGCGCTCCTTGGGGATGCCGGCGGCCTTGTAGAGGGCGATCAGCTCGCGGGCCTTGGCCACGGTGGCGGCCTTGTCGAAGGACAGGCGGGCGTCGACCTCGGTGGAGACGCGGCCCGGGACGATCTTGAGGATCTCGGTGCCGAAGGAGAGTGCCGAAGGAGATGAGGAGCGCGTCAACGGCGGCTTGGACGCCCTTGCTCTTGTTGTCTTGGGCGGCCTTCTGGAGCAGGGCCTGGTATTCAGGCATCTGGACGGCCTTGAGGATGAGGCTCGGGTTGGTCGTGGCGTCCAAAGGCTTGAAAGCCTTCATGGCGGCGAAGTCACCGGTGTCGGCGACGACCTTCGTGTGTTGGCGGAGTTGCTCGAGTGCGTTCATAAATAAGAGGTCATCAGCGTGGTCGATGCCCCTTGGGTTGTCCAGCCAGAGAAGCACCACCGCCGTTGCGGGGCTATCTCTCGCTTGTTTCCGTGGCCGGACTCCTCCACAGTGCCGACATGCGCATCAAGGTTAGGCAGGCATTGTCGGCGGAGCAGCCCCTCATGGGTGTGACGGTTTCCGGCTGGGTCCGGACCCGCCGAGATTCCAAGGGCTTTTCCTTCGTCGAGGTCAACGACGGTTCTTGCTTCAAGAACCTCCAAGCGGTCGTCGATCATGCCTTGCCTGGCGCCGAAGACCTTAAGGACGCCCTGACGGGGTCGTCGGTGTCGATCGAGGGTGAATTGGTGCCTTCGCCCGCCAAGGGGCAGAAATGGGAACTCAAGGCCACGGCGTTCCGGTTGGTCGGCCGGGCTGACGAGTCGTTCCCTCTGCAGAAGAAGGGCCATACCGTGGAGTTCCTCCGTACCATGCCCCACCTGCGGGCGCGGACCAACCGCCTCGGCTCGCTCATGCGCGTGCGCAGCCGCATGGCCATGGCCGTCCATGGCTTCTTCCAGCAGCGGGGGTTCGCCTACGTGCACACGCCGATCATCACCGCGAGCGATTGCGAAGGCGCCGGCGAGCTCTTCCGCGTCACCACGCTCGACCCGAACGCCCCGCCCAAGGGCCAGGATGGCACCGTCGATTGGTCGGCCGATTTCTTCGCTCGCCAGTCCTACCTCACCGTCTCCGGGCAGCTGGAAGGCGAGACCTTGGCCTGCGCCTTGGGCGACGTCTACACCTTTGGGCCGACCTTCCGCGCGGAGAACTCCAACACCAGCCGGCACGCCAGCGAGTTCTGGATGATCGAGCCCGAGATGGCCTTCTGCGACCTCGAAGGCGACATGCGTTGCGCCGAGGAACTCGTGAAACACCTCGTAAAGACGGCCTTGGCGGAGTGTGCCGATGAACTCGAATTCTTTAACGCCTACGTCGATAAGGGCCTCTTGGAGCGCTTGCGGTTCGTGGCCGAGCGGCCCTTTGCGCGGGTGTCTTACACCGAGGCGGTGAACATCCTGCTGCAGTGTGGACGGACCTTTGAGTTCCCGGTCGTCTGGGGCGAGAACCTGCAGTCAGAGCACGAGCGCTACCTCACCGAGGTGCACTTTAAGAGCCCGTTGACCGTCTACAACTACCCGAAGACGGCGAAGCCCTTCTATATGCGCCAGAACGACGACGGGCGGACCGTGGCGGCGATGGATTTGCTCGTCCCGGGCGTCGGCGAAATCGTCGGTGGTAGCCAACGCGAAGAACGCCTCGATCGCTTGGTCGCCGCGATGCAGGCCCATGGCCTCGATTTGGAGGCCTATAGCTGGTATATCGATACCCGCCGCTTCGGCTCCGTCCCGCACGCTGGCTTCGGCTTGGGTTTCGAACGCCTGCTCATGTTCGTCACCGGCGAAGGCAACATCCGGGACGTCATCGCCTACCCCCGCACCCCGGGGCACGCCTAACCCTTATTTCGCGCCGGCCGGCTTGGACGGCACGCGGGTCAGGTCGAGGATTGCTCGGCCCGTCACGCAATTGTGGCGGACCATCTGCAGGTTGCCTTGAC
The DNA here is from genome assembly GCA_041180425.1 of Verrucomicrobiota bacterium. Taxonomy (GTDB): domain Bacteria; phylum Verrucomicrobiota; class Verrucomicrobiia; order Opitutales; family UBA953; genus UBA953. The sequence goes on along the minus strand of JBEGRN010000222.1, from coordinate 1,640 downwards.
CGGTGGGGGTGCCTTTGGCGGCGGCGTTATCGGTATAGAGCACCGGAGAAGTCGAGGAGACCAAGCCGACCAGGTTGCCGGCCTGATCGATGATGGGACCGCCGCTCGAGCCGCGCGCGTAGTCCGCCGTGATCTGCATGAACACCGCGCCGTTGCGGTCTGCGCCACCCATTCGACAATAACGCGTCACGATGCCGTCGGAGAAGCAGCCGAACGCATTGGCCGGGTGGCTGTAGCAGTAGATGGAGGCGCCGGCGCCGAGGTCATCGCGGACGGGGAGGGCGGTCAGGCCCTTGGCGTTGACGCGCAGCAAGGCGACATCGCTGTTCTTGTTGGCCGCGAGGACTTCGGTCACCGGGAAGAAACGGCCGTCGGCGGTCATCACGCCCATCGCTTCGGCCGTCTCGCCGGCGGCGACATGGTGGTTGGTGGCGATCACGCCGTCGGGGTCGACCACGACGCCGCTCGCCAGCGTGCAGTGCCAACGCGTGCACTTATCGCACTTATAGGCCCCGGTGATGAGGACGGAGGCGGCTGCGGCGGCCTTGTAGGCCTCTTCGCCGTCGAGCTTCTTGTCACGGGACGCGGGCAGAAGACGGACGCCCGTGGCGGAGGTGCGCTTCACTTGAGCGAGGCGTGTCTCCTTGTTGAGCGGGGACTTATTGCCTTCGGCGAGGTTTGCGGTGGCCGTCTCGGCTTGGGTGAAGAGCGCGCGGTCGTCCGCAGCGGCATCGACGGATTGGCCGGGCGGCGTAAAGGCGGCGCCGAGAAAGCAGAGCAGCGTGGGGAGGAGCATGCAGGCATTAAGGCGGAAGGGCGGGCCTCTGACGAGCAAATCGCAGTGCTGCCGACGCGTATCCGTCACGCACATACACGGAGAGCGCGGAGCGGGCACGCCACCGGTGGGGGTGGGGATGGATGCGCAGCTCCAGGAGCGCAGAGGGGGCCAGGCGCCCACCGCAGAGGGCGGGGCGTGGAAGGAAAGCGCCCGGAGGGGGTGATCTGGCCGTCCGAGGCCGGACCAAGGGCGGTTTTGAGGGGGCAATCAGACCGAACTGATGGTCAAAAAAGTGTAAAATCAGGAAATACGCACCGTAAGTCACTGATTTACAGGCATTTAACTTGTGAGATGATTGTGTGAAAAAAGACAAAAATCCGCTTGAACTCAGCCCCCAAAGTCTTCACTCTCAGAACTCTTCTCCCCCTAGCGGGAGACTGTTCCTTGGATCGACCGGTGTTAAAAAAGTGAGCTGAACCTAAAAAAAGACGTTGACGAAACATTCAGCGCCCTCACCGTCCGCCCTCCCACCTCATCACGAGGTGATCCCTTTCGGTTCTTTGAGAGTTCATTTTTGTGCGACAATACGGCCTATCGTATTAGTCAAACCTTACACCTGGTGAACCCGGCGATATTATGTCGCGGGTTCTACCAAAATTAGAAAACGCGATTTTCAATATCTCCGGTGTTCACTAAGGAACTTGAGAAAAAAATAGTTCGGATCCCAGGATCCGAACCTTCAAATGCCACCTTCGGGTGGATCTTTGGAGAGTTTGATCCTGGCTCAGAGTGAACGCTGGCGGCGTGGTTAAGACATGCAAGTCGAGCGACAGTAGCAATACTGGAGCGGCAAACGGGTGCG
>JBEGRN010000221.1:0-3683 GCA_041180425.1 Verrucomicrobiota bacterium | reverse complement strand
CCGCTCGACGGCCGCACGTTCAAGGCGATCATCCCTGGCGGCTCCTCGACCAAGATTCTCAAGTTCGGCGAACGCTTCAAGGGCAAGCTGCCCAACGGCCAGGAGTTCGACTGGGCCCTCGAAGACATTCCCCTCGACGCCAACAGCATCGCGGCGTGCGGCACGGGCCTCGGCACCGGCGGCACCATCGTCCTCGACGACTCCGTCGAGATGATCCAAGCGCTCTCCAACCTGAACGCCTTCTACGCCCACGAGACCTGCGGCCAGTGCACGCCCTGCCGCGAAGGCTCCTTGTGGCTCTCCCGCGTCTCCAAGCGCATCACGACCGGTGGTGGCCAGGAATCCGACGTCCCTCTCCTCCTCGACATCGCGAACCAGGTGGCTGGCCGCACCATCTGCGCCCACGGCGAAGCCGTCGCTTGGCCCGTGCAGTCCGCCGTCCCGAAGTTCAAGGACGAGTACGTGGAATCGATCCGCAAGCGCGTGAAGGGCGAAGCCCTCCCGAAGCTGAAGTTGATTTAACGGCCCCAGGGGACACGTGGGCAAGGGGACACGGGGGCACGGGGTTGCGCCGCGGGCTCCGCCCGCCTAGCAACTTTCCGGTCCCCGTTTTACTCCCTTTTCAGTGTGTATCGGGTAGGGGCGTGGTTTACCGCGCCCTCCTACGCATGAGTGCAAGGCGAAGCCTTGCCCCAACCCAACCCCATACAAGCAGGACAGCACGTGGTGCTGTCCCTACCCAAACCCAACCATCCCCCATCCCCTTCCCGCTATCCCCTTCCCGCTATCCCCTATCCCCCATCCCCTATCCCCCATCCCCTATCTTGTTTGCCTCCCCCGCGCCTAAGCCCTATCCCCTAGGCCCTGCCCACTACCCCTTCCCGCCCTCCTATGCCCCGCTGGTTCCTCCCCCTTCTCCTTGTGCTTGGCGCGACGCTGGCCTCCGCCCAGGACGGCAAGCTGCTCTACGAGCAGAATTGCTCGGCCTGCCACCTGCCCGACCAGATGGTCGTCGGACCGTCGCTCATCGAGATCACCAAGCTCTACGAGAAGAAGCCTAAGGAGTTCGTCGCTTGGGCGGTGAAGCCGCAGAAGAAGCGCAACGGCGTCATCGAGATGCCTTCGATGGCCCACTTGGGCGAAGCCAACTTGCTCGCGGTCCGCGACTACATGCTGCAGGCCTCCAAGGGGCTGAAGGAAAAGCCGGCGATCACCAAGGACCTGCTCGCCCGCCCGGCGCGCCGCCCCGAGGTCCAGCGCATGTTCCTCCCCAACGTCGGCCCAGCCGCCATCGCGGTCGCGCTCCCCGGCGACCTCAACTATTGCTTCGACGCGGGCGATTGCCGCCTCCGCACGGTGTGGCGCGGCGACTTCCTCGATTGCTGGGCCTACTATAAGAGCAATGGACGGGCCACGGCCGCCTTGCTGGGCAAGACGCTCTGGCAGCTCCCGGCCGATGAGTCGCTGCAGAAGCGCGTGAAGTTCCTCGGCTACTCGGTCGACGCGACCGGCCTCCCGACCTTCGAATACGAGCGCGATGGCGCGCAGTTCCGCGAAAAGATCGTCGCCGAAGGCAAGGCCCTCGTCCGGCGCTTTGAAGTCACGGCGACCAAGCCGGTCTCGTTCACGCTCGACGAAGCCACGACGCCCTCCGTCGGTACCGTCCGCAAGGATACGCTGACGCTCACGCCGGCCGAAGCCAAGTCGTTCACCCTTACCCTACGCCTGCCGTGATCACCCCTCTGCTCTTCCTCGCGGCCACGCTCGCCGCCCCTAAGCCGGCCGCGCCCGCCAAACCCTCAGCCGATGCCTGGGATAAGGTGTTTGAAATCGCCAAGGTCGACTTGCCAGCCGGCGTCGACGACCAGGTCGGCGGCCTCGCCTTCCTCGACGACGGACGCCTGGCGGTGGCCTTCCACCGCGGTGAGGTCTTCATCCGCCAAGCCGACGGGACGTGGAAGCAGTTCGCCGAAGGTCTGCATGAACCGCTCGGCCTGCTGCCCGACGGCAAAGGCTCGTTGCTCGTGATGCAGCGCCCCGAGCTGACCCGCCTCATCGACGTCGACGGCGACGGCAAGGCCGACCGCTACCAGACCGTCTGCGACAGCTTCGGCATGACCGGCAACTACCACGAGTTCGCCTTCGGCCCGGCCCGAGGCCCCGATGGCGCGCTCTACATCTCGCTCAACCTCGCGTCCGCTGGCGCGGGCGTCTTCAAGGAGATCCGCGGGGCTTGGTCGGACATCGGCAAGGCCTCCCGCGAACAATTGACGGCGGGCAAGACCGGGGCCGCCGGCCGCATGTACGGTCGCGTGCCTTACCGCGGTTGCATCCTGCGCATCGCGGACAATGGCCGCGGTCCCGCCGAACTCTACGCATCGGGCTTCCGTTCGCCCGACGGCATTGGTTTCGACGCCAAGGGCCACCTGTTGGTGAACGACAACCAGGGCGATTGGCGCGGCAGCAGCCCGCTGCAGGTCGTGACCAAGGGCTCCTTCAACGGTCACCCGGCCTCGCTCGTCTGGACCCCTGGCTGGAATAAAGGCGATCCGCTCGAGGTACCGGTCCCGGAACTCGAAAAGCTGCGCACCCAACCCGGCGGCATCTTCATCCAAGGCGACCTCTCCAATTCGCCGACGCAGCCCGCGGTCTTCCCCGCCAGCTGGGGCGCGCTCGCCGGCCAAGTGGTCTTCGGCGAGATGAACGCCGCACGGCTCGTCCGCTTCGTCGGCGAGGACGTCGGCGGCGTCTACCAAGGCGCCATGATCCCGTTCCTCGACACCAAGACGCTCCGCAACGGCAACCACCGCCTGGCCTTCGCCCCAGACGGCGCCTTGCACGTCGGCAAGACGCACCTCTCCTGGGCCGGCAACAACGGCATCGTCCGCATCCCCGCCCCCAAGGAACTCCCGCCGCTCATCGAGTCCGTGCACCTAACCGCGACCGGCTTCGAAGTCCGCTTCACCGCGGCCCTCGACAAAGCCTCGTTGACGCCGGCGCTGCGCAGCTTCCGCTACAAGTACCATTCCACCTACGGCTCGCCGAAGGTCGATGAGCTCGCTGCTCAGCGCCGACGGCAAGGTCCTCACGCTGCCGCTCAAGGACATCCGCGAAGGCTTCGTGCATGAGATCAAGCTCGCCGGCGCCAAGTCGACCGACGGCCGCGAACTCCTCGGCCCCATCGCCTATTATCAGGTGGTGAAAAAGTAGGGGACACGGGGGCAAGGGGACATGGGGACAAGGGGTTGTGTTAGGCCCCTGACCGCTGGCATCGGGTAGGGGCAAGGCTTCGCGTCCGTTCGCCATCCAACTGCGAGTCTCTACCGACTAGCCTACACCCGCTCGGGTTAACGGACGCCACGCAGTGGCGTCCCTACCATTTGTACCTACCGCTTGTCCCCATGTCACCATGCCCACCTACCCCCTGGAGCTTTCCCCTTTACCCTCCCCCCGCCATCCTCTAGCAAACCAGTCCCATGGAATTCAAGAACGTCACCGCGATCGCCAAGGCCAACGTCTACTTCGACGGCAAGGTGGTCTCCCACACGATCCTCACCGCCGACGGCGCCAAGAAGACCGTGGGTCTGATCTACGCCGGCACGTACCACTTCGGCACCGACAAGGCCGAGATCATGGAGATCACCGACGGCTCGTGCGTCGTGGTCCAGGACGGTTCCAAGGAA
>JBEGRN010000220.1:0-3182 GCA_041180425.1 Verrucomicrobiota bacterium | reverse complement strand
ACCGCAACGCCCGCCAGTACTTCGGCTTCAAGGCCTAAGGCCTCCAGTGTCGCAGCTCCGCCGCCCCTACGTCCCGCCCAGCCTCTGGGCGTTGCCGACTCGCGAGCGTACCAAGATGGAGTCGGTGATGCTGTGGCTAGCCGTAGCCTTGGCCTTCGCCGCGCTGGGGGAATGCATCCTCACGCCGGCCGTTCGTCACCTGACCGCCCAGGACGGCTGGTGGCTGAACATCCTGCCGGCAGCGTGGTTCCTGCAGACCTGCTTGCGCGGCTACCGAGGACAGCCTTTCGATCGGACCGCGGTCACGGTCGGGCTTTTCTGCCTGCTACCCTACCTCTTCTCGCGCGCCCGAAAGGACCATGGCCTACCCGATTACCTTTGGGTCAGCCTGGTCCTATTCTGCGGGGCGTTTGCGCTGGGCATTTGGCTAGAACTTCGACGCGAAAAGACGCAGGCCTGAGGGCTCCTCAAGGCTGGTTTGACTTGGGGGCGATACGGTCGAGAATCGTCCTACCCCCATGACCGCAGGCATCCTCCAGATGTTCTTCCGTTGCTTGCTCTGGTGCCTTGGCCTGCAAGGCCCGGCACCTAAAGGCGAGAGCGGCTTCGGGGGCGACGAGCTGATCAGCAAACGCGAACTCACGCGCTTCGAACGCGGCCTGAAGGCATTCTGCACCGCGTTCTTCGTCGCGGCTACCCTGACCAACTTTGGCGACTTATTCGATTTCCTGCTGGCGAGCGACACCTACTGGTGCGCCCTGCCCTCGGCCGCGTGGGTCCTGTTCATGCTCTTTAACCGATCCGTGCCGATGGATGCCGAAGCCATTGGCATCGGTCTATGGACCCTCGCTCCGTTCTACGCCATCGGCCTCTGGTTCATCATCGGATTCCTAAATATGAACCTGATCCCCTTCCGCTCCCTCCTCTGGCAAGCGATCGGGGTCGGCCTAATGATCGGCTGCGGGCTCTTCCGCGACATCTCGAAGGAGATGGCGGCGAAGGACTGACTCGATGCTCCCCGCTTTCTTTCAGCAGCCCCTGCGATTCATCGCCTGGTGCACTGGCGTGGACTTGGTGCCGACTCCGCCCAGCACCACCGGCTTCAGCATCGACGACCTCGCGCAACGGCGGGCTCCCCTGCTCTTTGAGCGTGCCCTCAAGGCCGCCTGCTCCCTGCTGCTGCTGATCGTCTCCGTGCTCTACGTGTTCCGATGGGGATCTTGGCTCCTCAACGCCGACAGCTATTGGTGCGCCCTCCCGACCGCGGTGTGGATCCTCTTCATGTTGCTCAGGCATTGGACGCCGATGGACGCAGAATCCATCGGGGTCGGCCTCTGGACGCTCTCACCAGCCGTGGCCATCGCCAGCGACCTAGGCGTCGGGTTCGTCCGTCTCGACCTGATTCCCTTGCAATCCCTCCTCTGGCAAGCGGGCGCCGTCGTGGCGATGATCGCCTTCGGGCTGATCCGCGACCTCATCCGCGAAATGAACGCGAAAAGCTGAACAATGAATCCACTCGCTGCACGTCTGGTGGAGAATCTCGGGGACGCGGTTGGTTTTTGGGAATTGAGAGGCCGCCCGATTTATAACGGCGTGCTCGGCTTAACCTGCGCGTTCCATGCGTTGTTTTCTGGCCGCACCCTTTCGACCTTACTGCGATGGGATGGCACCGGAGACCTGACCGGATTTCTCTTTTTCGTCATCGTCGCCAATGTGCTTTACTGCGCAGCTTACGTCCCCGACCAAGTCATCCAACTGACCCCCTACCGTGACGGCTGGAGGCGTTGGCGCTGGTTGCTGCTGGCCTTCGGCTCTATTTTTGGCGCGCTCCTTACCAACATGACGCTAGATGCTAGTAGCCGAGGCCTATTCCCTAGCCCCTAGGTCCGGTCCGTGCGGTAGACGCGCTGCACGCGCTGGGTGAGCGTGCAAAGGGCCTCCCAAGGAATGCAATCCGACCAAGCGCAGAACTCCGCCACGGTGATGCGGTCCGCGCCCTGCGCCCCGAGGATGGTGGCAATGTCGCCGACGGCGGCCGCAGGGACATCGGTGACGTCGATGACGGTCTGATCCATGGTCACGCGACCGAGGATCGGGCAACGCTGCCCGCACACGAGGAAGGATCCGCGGTTGCTGGCGGCGGTCGGGACGCCATCGCCGTAGCCGACCGCAACGATGGCCACGCGGGAATCGCGGGAGAGCGTCTTGGTCCGGTTGTAGCTGATGGCCGTGCCCTTCGGGAGGTCTTTGACCAACACCACGCGGGCATGGAAGGACAAGACGGGGTCGGGACGCAGGCTGGCGAGGAAAGACCCCGCCGAGGGCGGCAAGCCATACTGCATGAGCCCGATGCGTACGGCGTTGAAAGGCGAATCGGCGGAGAAGCTTTCCAAGCCGGCGCTGTTGTCGGCATGGATGAGCAACCGTGCGCGGACATTCGCAGGAATCGACTCGAGGAGTTCGAGGAAGATGCGACGCTGCTGGGCCGTGTAGGCCGCATCGGCATCGGCATCCGAGAAGTGCGTGTAGACGCCGCGCCACTCTAGGCCTGGGCTCGCCAGCACCTGTGCGAAGACCTCTCGGGCGCGTGCATGCCAGACGCCAGCCCGGCCCATGCCGGTGTCGACCTTGACGTGTACGCGGACCGGGCGGCCATGCGCCGAGCCCCAGGCTGCAAAGGCCTTGGCCTCTTCGAGCGAATTGATGGTGAGGTCGAAACCGTGCTCCGCCGCACGCGCGACTTCCTCCGGCAAGGTCGGGCTCAAGAGCAACGTATCGCCTTCATGGCCGACCTCACGGAGGCGGATGGCCTCCGCGACGTTGGCGACGGCGAAGGCGTCCACGCCCGCCTGCAGGAGGCGTCGGGCCACTTCAGGCATCCCGTGGCCATAAGCGTCGGCCTTGACCACCGCGACGTAGCGCACATGCCGCGGCAAGGCCTGCTTGATGCGGCCGACGTTACGGTCGATGGCCGGGAGGTCGATCTCGACCCAAGCGCGGGACTGGGAAAACGGGGTGCTCATGGCGTGCCACGATGGCGGTCGCCCGACCACGTTGCGAAATCCGCGGCCGCGTTCAAGGCCTCAGGCTTGGGCTCAAGGCGCAGCACGCCCCCTTGGGCCAAGACCCGCGGCAGTTCCGGCCAGACGTCCGGCACCACTTCCGCCGCCGGCAAGACCTGC
>JBEGRN010000219.1:0-3190 GCA_041180425.1 Verrucomicrobiota bacterium | reverse complement strand
ATCGCGGCGAAGGCGGTGAGGAGGGCGAGGGTGTTCTCGAAGGCGTCCTGCGGGATGCGCTTGAGGATCTGCCAGCCGAGGAAGAGGCCGAGGAAGACGCCCGGCAGGAGCACGAGGTTCGTCAGCAGCGAGGGGCCGGTGATGATGCCGACGGAGTTGCTGAAGGGTAGCTTGAACAGGTTGATGAAAAGGAAGAATCGGCAGAAGACGCCGAGGTGCTCGCGCTTCTCGAGGCGCTGCGAGAGCAGGAAGACGGTCATGACTGGCCCGGCGGCGTTGGCGATCATGGTGACGACGCCCGCGAGGAAGCCCATGCCATGCGCGAAGCCGCGGTGCTCCGTGAGCGCGAGGAACTGCGCGCGACGCCGACGCAGGACGAGGTTGAAGGCGAGGAGGCCGAGGATGATCCAGCCGATGACGACCCGCGCCACGGCGTTGTCGATGCGGTCCAGGAGCAGCCAGCCGACCACGACGCCCGCGATGGCGGGCGGCATCATGGGCAAGATCTGGCGCCAGCTGCCGCCTTGGCGGTTCATGAGGTAGCCGAGGAGGTCGGCGACGATGAGCATCGGCAGCACCAGCCCGACCGACGGCTTGGCGCCGAAGATCTGCGCCATGAGGACGACGTTCAGGGTCGCGGTGCCGGCGAGGCCTGACTTCGACAGCCCGATGCACATCGCCCCGCAGAGGGCGAGGAGCAGGATCCAGCCGTTGGCGGGCAGGAGGGTATGGGCGTGGAGCCAGTCGAGCATCCGGGCTACTTACCAGCGCCGGTGTCGAAGACCAAGACTTCAAATGGCTCGAGCGTGACGGTCACCTTCGACCCGGCCACGAGGCGTAGGGTGCGCAGGCGTTGGTCGGCGTAGGGCGAGCGGAGGTCGAAGGCCGGGGTGGCGGTCCGGGTCTGGTTCGGCAGCTCGAAGACGACGTCCGCATCCAGTTCGATGGTCCGCGGCTGGTCGTCGGGGTTGCGCAGCATGAGCGTCGCGGCCTGCGGGTTCCAGGCGGCGTAGCCGTAAGGCTCGAGCTTGAGCGGGTCTCCGCCGACCCAATGCGCGTCGCGCAGGACGTCCGCATGGGCGTGGGCCCACTTGGCCGAGGCGGCGACGTGGTCCCAGGCCGCCGGGGTCATCATCGAGGGGGTGAGGTAGAGTTCCTGCAGCGAGGCGCCATTGGCGAAATAGGAACGCACCTCGTTCTTCAGGTCGTTGCCGGCCTTGCCGACCTTGTCGCCTTGGAACGCCCGGCCGTGCACGACGCCATGGTGCATGACGGAGTTGAGCGGGTAGAGCGGCGAGGCTTGGACGAAGAGCCGGTGGCAGTAGCCGTCGCGGAAGGTCAGCCACTTCTCGCGGTCGTCGCCCTTGCCGGCCCAACCGACGTCGGAGCTGTTCATGCGCCACGTGGTGTCGACGTGGTTGAGCCAGAACGGCGACGGCCAGGTGCCGACGGTGACGTTGATGAAGACCTCGGGGTTCTCCGAGCGCAGGCGCCGGGCGACGTCGAGCAGCGCCATGAAGTGCGGGCTGACGCCATCCCCAGCGCGGTCCCACTTGAAGGAGTTCACGCCGCCTTCGCGCATGAGCTGGAGGCAGCGGTCCGTGAACCATTGGCGGTACTTGGGGTAGGAGAGGTCGAGCTTGGCGCCGGCCGGGATGAGTCCGAGCTGCTGGGCGTGCGCGGTGCGCTCCTTGTCGCCGCCGTAGCCGCCGAGCGGCGAGATCCAGATGCCAAGGTGCGCGCCGAGCGGCTCCATCTTGGCCTTCGTGCCGGCGAAGCCTTGCGGGAAGCGCTTGGTGTTCTCGATCCACAGGCCCTTGCCGGGGTTATCCCAGCCGTCGTCGACGAGGTAGGAGCGCACCGGCACGCCTCGCTTCTTCACGAGCTCGGTGTCGAAGGCGCGGACGACTTCGAGCATCTTGGGCTCGTCGACGCCGAAGCCGAGGTCGTACCAGCAGTTGTAATGCAGGAATGGCTGCGACTGGCGCGCGCGTTCGCGTTCGATGTAGCGGAGGAAGGAACGGCGGAGCTGGCCGGCGGGGACGACCCCGACGACGGAGCCGAAGGCGTAGGACTGCGTGGGCCCGAGTTCGAGCGCGCACGCGAAGGCGATGCGGGCGCCGGTCGGGCCGGTGAGGTTGGTCGCGCCGGGCATTTCCACGCCGGCGAAGAAGCCAGAACCTGCGACTGGGCAGCCCGGGGCTGTCCCGATGGTCGCGAGGGCCGGCAGGCGGAGGTCGGCGAACTCGACGCCGTGCAGGGCGAAGGCTTGCTGCGGCGAGGCGAGGGAGACCGTCTGGCGGATGTAGTGGGCGCCATCGCGGAGTTCGGCGCGCCAGCGCACGCGGACGCCCTGCGGGGAGGTCAGGTCGGCTTCAAGGGCCTGGCCGCCGGCCATAGCGACGGCCTTGGGTGGAGCGGTCAGCGTGAAGCGCGAGGCGGCTAGGTCGCCCCCAGGGAAGGGCGTGAGCCGGGGGGTCTTCATCTGCTCGCCCTTCGCGGTGGTGAGGTTGAACGTGCCGCGCTTATCGCGGACCCCGACGAGCAGGAAACGCACGCCGTCTTCCCAGACGAGGGCGATCGCCGGGCTCCAGGACATCGCGCTGTCGGTGCCCTTGTCGATGCGTGCGGAGAAGGCCTTGGTGCCGGCTTTCCAAGCGAACTCCTGGGTCGCGGCGCGGTTCGCCGGGGCCTTGAAGGCGTAGCTATCGCGGTCGCCGGCCGGTTGTAGGGCGAAGACGCGGGATTCGCCGACATCGCCGGCTTCGCCGCCGCTGTCCTTGGCGAGGGCCTTGAGGTTCATCTTGCCGATGCGGATGAGCTTGGGCTCGCCGGGGAAGTCCGCGCGCGGGAATTCGCCGAGCGTGGCCCAGCCCTTGGCGTCTTGGCCAACGCGGACGACGACCTTGTCCTCGTTGAGCGTGATCTCCACCGGGAAGGTGCCGTCACCCTCGGCGGTCTTCTGCGTCGTGAGCCGGAAGACCTCCGCGCCGCTCTGGTCATAGGTTTGGCCGGTCAGGCCGTTGCGCAACGAGGCTGGTCGGAGCTGTCCGCCGTGGAAGGACCACGCCGCGCCGAGCGCGCTGTTTTGCAGGCCGATCGTCTCGGCGGCTGGCTGCCAAGCCGCGGCCTTGCCAGGCGGTGGTCCCGCGAAGTCGATGTCCGGGTTGGTCGGGAGCGCGCTTGCCAG
>JBEGRN010000218.1:0-3202 GCA_041180425.1 Verrucomicrobiota bacterium | reverse complement strand
ATGCATGCCGTCTTTGGGGGATTCCTCTGTGGGTTGTCGTTGCCGCGGGGCTCGCTCACCCGTGGCATAGGGCGGATCGAGCCGGTGGTGGCGGGCTGGCTCTTGCCGTTCTTCTTTGCGTTTTCGGGTCTGCAGACGCGTTTGGACCTATTGATTTCGCCGTCGACCCTCTGGCTCTTGGCCTTGGTCCTGGTGGTCTCGTTGGTCGGGAAGGGGGGAGCCTGTTGGTGGGCGGCGCGGTGGGCAGGCTTGCCGTCAGCGGCGGCGGCTGGCGTCGCTTCGCTCATGAATGCGCGTGGCCTCATGGAGCTGATCCTGCTCAACCTCGGCCTGCAGGCAGGGCTCGTTGGCCCGGTGCTCTTCGCGGTCCTCGTGGTCATGGCGATCGTCACGACTTTCTTGGCCGGCCCGTTGTTTGAATGGACCTATGGCCGCGAGGCGCGTCGGACGGGTGAGCTCGGAGGCCTGACGGCCCTCGATTAACCTGTAACTCCTGAGCCATTCTGGGTTTATTCTCATATGCGCTTTCGCCTGCTCTTTCCATGGCTCCTGTCGGCGGCACTCTACGCGGCCGATGCGACCAAGGCGCCCGCCTCTCCTTTGGATGGGTTGGCGGATGCAGCCAAGGCCACGGAGGAAGAAAAGCAGGCTGCTTTAGACGGCGGTTCCACCATCGGCTTCATTCCGGTGAACAGCACCACCGCTGCCAAGACGCTGGGGCAATACCTCGTGGGGTTCTTTCGCGATGAAGACTCCAAGGGGCCGGTCATCGTCCCCAAGAAGGCTCAACAGGTCGTGACACTCTTGCCCGAGCTGAAGGCCGCCGGGGCGACCCACTTGATCGCGATGTGCCATGAAGGGGCCGGGGATGTCGAGTATGTCCGCTTCCTGGCGATCGGCAGCTTCACGCCTGCTGCCTTGGCCAAGCTCGAAGCTGCCGGCTTGGGCAAGCGTACCGCAGATGGTTCGTTCGACCTCGTGGCATTCAAGGACGGCGAAGAGCTCCCTGCCTCGGTGACGCTGCCGCCCTTGCCGGTGGCGCGTCTCACGCAGATGGCCCAGCAATTGGCGACCGAGTCCGACTGCGCGGTCGACATCATTTCGCTGGCGACGAAGGACGCCGCGGCCAGTTACGACGAAGCCTTACGCGAGGCTTTCGTGGAAGAAGGCCAGCCGCTGGAAAAAGCGGACGTACCGGCCCATGCGCAGAAGCTCGCAGCCACCTTTCCGACGCTAAAGGCACTGGGGGCAAGTCACGTCATCGTGACCGCGTTCCAGAACGCCAAAGGGGCGGACATCGTCCTCGTCGTCGCCAAGGGCCAGTTCAACGAAGAAGCCCAAGGTAAGGCGAAGGCGACGCTCGGAGTGCGCCTGGCCTCGGAGAACACTTTGGTCCTGGCTCGCTGGGTGGACGGCGAAGAGAAGGGCTCCGCTGAAGCGCAGGCCGCCCCTGCAGGTAAGTCCGAGCATCCCATGCTCGAGCGTCTGGAGCGTCGGAAGGGGAAGAAGTAGGGCCTAAGGTGTAGGTAGGCTTAGAGGGCGCCCTAGGCGCCTCGCTCCAAACAAAAGACCCCGGCACGTGCCGGGGTCTTGTTAGGTCTGTCGGGTGACTTAGGCCTGCTTGACCTTGACCCACTGCTTCGTGCGGGCGGACTCGAGGACCGCGTCGCAGACGTACTGGGTGCCCAGGGCATGACGGAAGTCCGGGTAAGCCTTGGGCGCCTTCGGGTCGTCGAGGCTCTTGAGGAACTCGGCCAGCTCGTGGGTGAAGGAGTGTTCGTAGCCGAGGCAGAGGCCCGGGACCCACCAGTTGCCGGCGTACGGATGGTCGCCGTCGGACGTGTGGATGCTGGCCCAACCGCGACGGTCGCCCGGGACGCCGTGGTCGAAGTAGTTCAGGCGGTTGAGGTCATGGAGGTCCCACTGGAGGGACTTCTTCTCGCCGTTGATCTCGAACGTGTAGAGCGCCTTGTGGCCACGGGCGTAGCGCGTGGACTCGAACTGGGCGATCGAACCGTTGGCGAAGCGGCAGAGGAAGATGGCGGCGTCGTCGATGGTGACGGCCTGCTTCTTGCCCGTGGCGGTGTGGACGCGCTCCTTGATGAACGTCTCGGTGATCGCGGAGACTTCGGTGATCTCACCGTTGATCCAGCGGGCCGTGTCGATGCAGTGCGCGAGCAGGTCGCCCGTCACGCCGGAACCGGCGGCGGCGGCGTCGAGGCGCCAGAGACCAGCGCCGCCCTGCGGGAGGTCGGTCGAGATGGTCCAGTCCTGGAGGAAGTTGGCGCGGTAGTGGAACACGCGGCCGAGCTCGCCGGCGGCGACGATGTTCTTGGCCAGCGTCACGGCGGGGAGGAAGCGGTAGTTGTACCACACGAGGTTCGGGAGGCCCGACTTCTCGACGGCGGCGACCATCTTCTCGCCCTGTTCGCCGTTGAGGGCGAGGGGCTTTTCGCAGAGGATCATCTTGCCGTGCTTGATGCACTCGAGGGCGATCTCGGCGTGCGAGTCGTTCGGGGTGCAGATGTCGACGGCGTCGATGTCGGCGCGGGCGACCAGCTTGCGCCAGTCGGTTTCGTAGGAGGCGTAGCCCCACTTCTCGGCGAAGTCCTTGACCTTGGCTTCGTCGCGGCCGCAGACGGCTTGGCGGACGATGTGGTGGCCCGTGGTCAGCTTGTCCTTCGGGAAGAAGTGACCGACCTGGGAGTAGGCGTTGGAGTGGGTACGGCCCATGAAGCCGTAACCGATGAGACCGATGCGAATGGCTTTAGACATGATATTAGGAGTAAGCGGTTGGCGGATAGCGGTTAGGTCAGGTGCTCAGAGGGCCTTCTTCACCTTGACCATCGCGGAGAGGATGGTGTTCCAGGTCTTCGGGTTCTCGAGCGTCGCGTTCGGGAACATGCAGCCATCCCAGCAGATGTGCTTCATGCCGCGATCGGCGGCGCCTTCGAGCCAGACCTTGGAGCAGGCCGTGATGTCGAGCTTGCCGTTGGCGTCGTCGGCCTGGCAGTGGCGGCCGGTCTTCTCGTGGGAGCCGGTGCCGTGCACGGTGCCGTCGTTCTGGGCGACGTGGAAGTCGAAGGTCCAGGGGCGGAGCTTGCCGACCATCTCGCGGTAGGCGGGCCAGAACTGTTCCGAGGTGTAGCCTTCCTTGAGGAGGGCGGCTTCGGGTTCGTTGTAGCCCATCAGGTAGAGGTAG
>JBEGRN010000217.1:0-3548 GCA_041180425.1 Verrucomicrobiota bacterium | reverse complement strand
CGAGAAGGGGCAAATAGGCCTTAAAGTGGCGGAGAGGATGGGATTCGAAATAATGCCAAAATCGAAGGGCGATTGCGCTCGGCGGCGACGGAGAGCAATCGACATATCCTTCCCGATATGTCGATTTCGAGGTCCAAAATCGACATATCAATTTCAGACAGAATTGAGGCTTAAGACCTCGACCAGGCCAAAAACACGGAACCCCGCAGCACGAGGCGGGTCGTAGGGTTTGCCTTCCCTCGTCCGGCACCCACACTACGGCATACCCATCCCCTAGGCCCCATCCCCTAGGCCCCATCCCCTATCCCCCATCCCCTAGTCCGCCCCATGTTCCGCCCGATCTCCAGACGTACGATGCTCCGCGGTTGCGGCGCGGCGCTGGCGTTGCCGCTGATGGAAGCGATGGTGCCGAAGGCGCGGGCCGAACAGAAGCTGGCGAAGCCGCCCCTGCGCACGGCGTTCTTCTTCATGCCCAACGGCGTGCACGAGAAGCGCTGGCGCCCCGAGGGCAACGCGGAGCACTTCGAGCTCTCGCCTTCCCTCCAGCCGTTCAAGAACGTCAAAGATAAGATCATCCTGCTGGAGAACCTGACCAACCAGCGCACGGCGGGCCGCAATGGCCACTGGCCCAAGGTGCCGGCTTGGCTCCACGGCGGCTTCGTGAAGCGCAACGCCGGCAGCGACATCGACGTGGGCGGCGTCTCCGCCGACTAGGTCATGGCCGCCGAAGTCGGCAACCAGACGCCCCTGCCGAGCTTCGAGCTCGGGCTCGAGCCCACGCGCTCCGGCGTCGACAACGCCGGCGGTGGCTTCGCGATGCTCTACGGCTCGCACCTCTCGTGGCGCGACCCGCACACCCCGGTGCCCAAGGAGATCGTCCCGCAGCTCGCCTTCGACCGCCTCTTCCGCACCGCCAGCGCGGGCCCGGTCGTGTCCGGCTTCAACCCGAACCAGGCCGCCGTCACCAACGCCCTCCAGCGCGACGACCTCAGCGTGCTCGACGCGGTCAGCGAGGACGCGTGGCTCATCAAGGGCAAGATCAGCTCGGCCGACCGCGTGAAGCTCGACGAATACATGGAGTCGGTCCGCGCCGTCGAGAAGCGCCTCGAGAACACCCTCAAGCCCCAGAAGCGCTGGATCAACGCCGGCCGCTTCGACCTCCCTCGCCCCGGCCCGGGCATCCCCAAGGACCACCGCGAACACGTCCGCCAGATGCTCGACATCCTCGCGCTCGCGTTCTGGTCCGACTCCACCCGCATCAGCACGTTCATGATCGGCGACGCGCAGTCCGGGAAGCGCTTCGACTTCCTCGATGGCGTGAAGAACTACTGGCACGGCCTCTCGCACCACGAGAACAACGCCGACACGCTCGTCCAATACGGCAAGATCGTGGACTGGAACATCGCCCAGTTCGCCTACCTCTGCGAGAAGCTGCAGTCCCTCAAGGAAGGCGAGAGCAACGTCCTCGAGAACAGCCAGCTCCTCTTCGGGTGCTCCATCCGCGACGGCAACAAGCACGACATCGACGACCTCCCCCTGCTCCTCGCGGGCGGCGGCGCGGGCACGATCCGTTCGGGCCGTCGGATCATCTCCCCGAAGAAGACCCCGATGTGCAACCTGCACCTCGCCCTGCTTCAGCGCATGGGCGTGTCGAAGACGCAGTTTGGCGACAGCACCGGCGTCCTGCAGCTGGCCTGATTTCATGAAGCGATTCGTCCTGCTCCTCGCGTGCCTGAGCGCGCTCGTGCTCACGGCCGTGGAGCCCATCCCCGCCTTCGCCGACGGCACCCGCGTGCTCTTCCAAGGCGACTCCATCACCGACGGCAACCGTGGGCGCTCGGCCGACCCGAACCACATCCTCGGCCACGGCTACGCGTTCATCATCGCGGCCCGCCACGGCGCAGGCTTCCCGGAACGTAAGCTCGACTTCGCCAACCGCGGCGTGAGCGGCAACACGGTCCTCGACCTCGAGAAGCGCTGGCCCAAGGACACCCTCGCGCTCAAGCCCGACCTGCTGTCGGTGATGATCGGGGTGAACGACCAGAGCCGGAACGTGACGCTCGAGGCCTACGAGGCGACCTACGACAAGCTGCTGACCGACGCCCGGGCGCAGAACCCGAAGCTCAAGCTGGTGCTGATGGAGCCCTTCGTCCGCCACCCGGGCAAGCCCGTGCCCGAGGGCATCGTCGCCCGCCAAGCCATCGTCGCCAAGCTCGCCCAGAAGCACGGCGCCGCGTTGGTGAAGCTACAGAAGCTCTTCGACGACGCCGCGGCCAAGACCGCCGACGACTATTGGGTCTGGGACAGCGTCCACCCCACGTACCGCGGACACCAGCTGCTCGCCGACGAGTGGGAGCGGGTCGTCCGGGAATATTGGAAATAAAACCCGGGACGGTTGGCGTTCCGCGGACTTCCCACCTCACTCCCGCCCATGCCCCGCAGCTTCCGCTACTACGACCTCATCCTCGGGGCCTTCGTGGCCGTGTTGCTCTGCTCCAACCTGATCGGTCCGGCCAAGGTCGTCATGCTCGACCTGCCGCTGCTGGGTCCGACGCAGTTCGGGGCCGGCAACCTCTTCTTCCCGCTATCCTACATCTTCGGCGACATCCTCACCGAAGTCTACGGCTACGCCCTGGCCCGCCGCGTCATCTGGGCCGGCTTCGGGGCGCTGCTATTCGCCACGATCATGACCTGGGTCATCCTCGCGATGCCGGCCAGCCCGCATGAACCGTTCAGCGCCCAACTGCAGCCGGCGCTCGAGACCTGCTTCGGCGGCGGCTGGCGCATCGCCCTCGGCTCCATCGTGGCCTTCTGCGTCGGCGACTTCCTCAACTCCTACGTCCTCGCGAAGATGAAGGTGCGCATGGGTGGACGGCACCCCTGGGCACGTTTCATCGGGTCGACCATCGTCGGCCAAGGCGTCGACAGCCTGATTTTCTACCCGCTCGCGTTCCTCGGCATCTGGAGCCCCGCGACGCTCCTCGCCGTGATGACCGTCAATTGGCTCTTCAAGGTCCTCGTCGAAGCCGTCATGACTCCGCTCACGACCGTGGTCTGCGCCAAACTGAAGCAAGCCGAGGGCGTCGACGCCTTCGACGACCACACCGACTTCAACCCGTTAAAGAGAGCCGTACCCAAGACCGGACTCGAACCGGTAAGCCTTTCGGCGGCAGATTTTAAGTCTGATGTGTATACCGTTCCACCACTTGGGCAGGCAATAGGGAGCCTTGCCGAAGGGGCTCGGATTGGCAATCCGAGAAAATCAGGCGACCTTGTCGAGCAGCGGCTGGCAGGCTTTGTAGGTCAAGGCGGTGACGGCACAGGCGATGGTGAGCGAGAGCCAGAAGTTCAGGCCATAGCGCAGGCAGATTGGGAAGGCCAGGAAGAGGACGAACGAGGGGATGGTGTAGGCCAAGATGGACCAGTTGAGCGACACGACCTTCGCCTGATCGCCGGTCTCGACGTAGGTCCAGATCATCACCAGCAGGCTCGTCAGCGGCAGCGCGCACAGGAGGGCGCCGAGCGAGACATTACGCTTGGCGATCTCG
>JBEGRN010000216.1:0-7252 GCA_041180425.1 Verrucomicrobiota bacterium | reverse complement strand
TAGGTGTTGTCGATGAGCTTGTGGCCGGGATTGCGGGGATCGTCGGTGTTTTCGAGGAACTCGACGAGCTGGCCGACATAGTGGTCGAGCGTTTCAACCATCGCACAATAGAAGGGGTTTCTCTGGCCTCCACCGGTCGACCACTCTTTGGGATTGGCTGGGTTGACGCCGAGTTTCTTGCAGTATTTTTCGAGGAGTTCCTTGCTTCGGGACTGGATGGGAAAATGAACGAGCCAGGTCGCGTAATAGAGGAAGAACGGCTTGTCCTTGCTGCTCTCCATGAACTTCAAAGCACCCTCGGTGACTGAGTCCGCAGGGAAGCCTTCCGCATCGAAGGAGACATCATGAATTCAAGAGGCAAATGGGCAGCAGCCGCCGATCAGCGGTGAAGGGAACGTATCGAGCCGAACCATGCACCTTTTGTATCGGATCACACCATTTGCCAAAACACGAGACGCCTTGCGGCGCAACGGCTCAGGAGCCCCTGGCCGGAAGGCGTGGACTCCGTCCTGTCTGCATCTGTTGCTACCGAATGCCGTTCAGTTCGGTAGCTGTTGCAACAGAAATGCTTCCACCTGCGGCAATCCTTCACCGGAGTGCAGGTTGGTGAAACACCAGGGGCGCCCCGGACGCATCCGCTCCGTATCGCGCTCCATCACCTCAAGGCTGGCGCCCACCATCGGGGCCAGATCGATCTTGTTGATCACCAGCAGATCGGAGCGGGTGATGCCGGGGCCGCCCTTGCGGGGGATCTTGTCGCCGGCGGCCACATCAATTACATAGATGCACAGATCCACGAGCTCCGGGCTGAAGCTGGCGGCCAGGTTGTCGCCACCGCTCTCCACCAGCACCAGATCCAGCCCCGGGTAGGCGGCTTCGAGCTCCGCCACCGCCGCCCGGTTGATCGAGCAGTCTTCGCGGATCGCGGTGTGGGGGCAACCACCTGTTTCCACACCACGGATGCGCCCCGGCTCCAGGGCACCGGCGCGGGTGAGGAACTGGGCGTCTTCCTGGGTGTAGATGTCGTTGGTGACCACCGCCAGCTGCAACCGATCCCGCAGACGGCGGCAGAGCGCTTCCACCAGGGCGGTCTTGCCGGAACCCACCGGTCCGGCCACCCCCACCCGCAGCCGCGCCGAAGCCATCAGTTCACAACCTGGTTGGCTCGCTTGAGCAGCGCCTCGGGCAGGCTGACGCCGATCGCCTTGGCGGTGGCTTTGCTCACCAGCAGATCGGTCTTGGTGAGCGGTTCGAAGGCCATCGTCGCCGGCGACTCGCCCTTGAGCACGCGCACCGCGAGTGCACCGGCAGCCATGCCGTCGTCGCGATAGTTCCAACCGATCACGCCCAGGCAACCGGGCAGGTCGATATCCGGCGGATCCACCGAGTACACCGGAATTCTGTTTTCCAGCCCCACCCGGCAGATGGCATTGAAGGCCTGAATGGTGGCGTAATCGCCGATCTTCACGAACGCCTCCACCTTCTTCTCGGCCAGGGCCTGGGCCGCCTGCAGCACCTCACCGGAATTGGCCACCGACTGGGCGTCAATGCTCATGCCGCGCTTGGCGGCTTCCTTGTGCCACTCTTCCGAGTAGCCGTTGCCGTTGAAGATGATCCGACCATGCTTGGTGAGGATGTTCTTCAGAACGACCTGGAGGGCGGCGTTGAAGTCGCCCTTCTTGGCCTTGAGCTCATCGGCGAGCTCATCGGCGAGCTTGTCGAGGGAGTCGGCCATGATCGTGTTGAGGACCGTGAGCGGGCCGGCCACCGAGAAGGCGGAACCGACGGCGCGGAACTCGAACTTGTTGCCGGTGAAGGCGAACGGGCTCGTGCGGTTACGGTCACCAGCATCCTTCGGGAGGACCGGGAGGGTGTCGACGCCGAGGGTCATGTGACCGCCCTTGCGGGAGGAGGAGGCCGCACCGCTCTTCTTCACCTGCTCGATGACTTCGTTCAGCATGTCGCCGAGGTAGATCGAGATGATGGCGGGCGGGGCTTCGTTGGCGCCGAGACGGTGGTCGTTGCCAGCCGACGCGACGGACGCGCGGAGCAGGCCCTGGTGGAGGTCGACGGCGCGGATGACCGCGGAGCAGAAGGTCAGGAACTGGGCGTTCTCGTGCGGGTTGTGGCCCGGCTCGAGGAGGTTGCCGACGCCGGCACCACCGATGGACCAGTTGACGTGCTTACCAGAACCGTTGACGCCAGCGAAGGGCTTTTCGGCGAGGAGGCAGACGAAACCATGCTTGGTGGCGACGCGGCGGAGCAGCGTCATCGTCAGCATCTGGTGGTCGTGGGCGACGTTGGCGGATTCGTAGATCGGAGCCACTTCGTACTGGGCCGGGGCGACTTCGTTGTGGCGGGTCTTGATCGGGATCCCGAGCTTGAAGCACTCGCGCTCGGTTTCCATCATGCACGCGAGGACGCGGTCAGGGATGGTGCCGAAGTACTGGTCTTCGAACTCCTGGCCCTTGGCGGGCTTGGCGCCGAAGAGGGAGCGACCGCAGGTGTAGAGGTCGGGGCGGAGGTGGAACAGGCGGGCGTCGATCAGGAAGTACTCCTGCTCAGGGCCGCACGAAGCGGAGATGAAGCCGTGCTTCTTGCCGAAGAGGGCGAGGACGCGGGAGGCGGCCTTGTTGACGGCAGCCATCGAGCGGAGCAGCGGGGTCTTCTTGTCGAGGGCTTCGCCCTTCCACGACACGAACGCGGTCGGGATGCAGAGCGTGGAGCCGTTTTCGGTGTCGAAGATGTAAGCCGGCGAGGTCACGTCCCAAGCCGTGTAACCGCGGGCTTCGAAGGTGGAGCGGAGACCGCCGTTCGGGAAGGAGGAGGCGTCCGGCTCGGCCTGGATCAGCGCCTTGCCCGAGAACTGGGCGAGGGTGCCGTTGCCGTTGGGCTCGAAGAAGGTGTCATGCTTTTCGGCGGTGAAACCGGTCAGCGGGTAGAAGACGTGCGCGTAGTGCGTGGCGCCACGCTCGAGAGCCCAATCCTTGATCGCGGCGGCGACGACATCGGCGGCGGCAGCGTCCAGCTTGGTGCCGGATTCGATATTGGCCTTGAGGGACTTGAAGACGTCCTTCGGGAGGCGCTTCTCCATCTTATCGAGGGAGAAGACATTCTGGCCATAGATCAGGTCGATCTTCTCGCGGAAGTCGAAGCTGCCCTGAAGGCGAGGCTGAGAAGCAATCGCCTCGATGGCGTTGCGGCGGGCTGGGTTGGTGCTCATGGATTGGGGGATTGGAAAGTGTTGAACTACACGTATTGGAAAGCACCCCTTGTGCCACGGTTCAACAGGCAACCATTCACAGGGGGTATTGCTTAATATTAAGCAGGTGTGCCTATTTTAAGACAAACTCAACCTGCTTATTTCCAGACATAGGTCAAACGGGCGAAATAGGCCGTGTCTAACTTCACTTGCCCGGCTTGAGGCTGGGACCGGAAATCATTCGAAACGCCCAAACGCAGGGACAAGGGGCCAGCCCCCCGCAAGAGGCTGAGGGTCGACTCGTGCCGGATGTAGTAGTCTCCCGACTTCTGGAAGGAAGGGACGATCGATACGGAGGAGTCCCAGGCGGCCCAACCGAGTTCACGTGTCAGGACCAGACCCAAGTCGGCCGAAGGGGCCGAGAGGTTCGGCTGACCGACCGTCGCGTAGCGCTCCGTGCGATGGGCCAGACCGATACGGGCGTCGAGCTTGCCGGCTCCATCCGTGTAGAGACGGAGGCCTAAGCCGGCGGCATTGACCGAGAAGAAATCGACCAGCCGGGCGTTGTCGTAACCGCTATCGGTGCGCGCGTACCAAAAAACGATGTTCGTGGGGTTGGTCTCGTAGGCGAGGTTGAGATGCAGGTCATCGGCCGAGGTCAGGGAACCGGCCGTCGAGCGCACCACGCGGATGCTCGCCAAGATCGTATCGGCGTCGTGCACGCCTTTCGCCTGCAAGCCCGCGCTGAACCCGCTGCCTTGGGTCACGCCCGAACGGCCAGAAAGGTCGAAGTCCGCCTGCAGCGTCCACTTGCGCTGCCCGCGGGTTTCCAAAGGACGTACCGCGGGCTCGCGCCAGAGCTCAAACTTGCCGCTCAGCTCACAGGTCTCGGCACCACCGGAGGAAGCCACGCGGCCGGCTGAGGCGGAAGCAAGGCCACGTTGCACCACGCCGCCCATGCTGATGGCCACGGCATCGTCTGTCCGGAATGACTCGACCTTGGCCAACGGAATGCGTTGCGTCGCGCCGCCGAGCGCCGGGACGGTCATCTCCAGTTGTCCTTCGGCCGCGCGTTCGATCTTGCCGCGCAAGAAAGTCCCGTCGGTCAAAGTCACGGTATCGGCGAAGGCCCAAAGGGGCGCACAGAGGAGAAGGAATCGCGGCATCAAGGTTTTCAGACAAACCTAAGGACGGAGGGTTGCCAACCTTCGTGTGAATGGTTGTCCTAACGGCATGCAACTGGACGCCGTCATCTTAGGCGCAGGTCCCGCCGGCTTGGCGGTGGCCAACGCCATGGTGAGCGCCGGCGCCCAGGTAAAGGTCATCGAACCGGCCGGGCGCCCAGGCGGCTCGATCCGCACGGTCCGCACGGAGGGTTGGCTCGTCGAGACCGGTCCTAATACGCTGCAGATCGAAGGCGCAAACGACCAGGCCCTACTGCAACGCTACGGCCTCGCGGCAGTACTGCAGGAGGCCGACCACGCTTCGGCCCAACGCTTCATCCTGTCAAAAGGCAAACTGCACGCCCTGACCAACCAGCCGTCGTCTCTCTTCAAAGGCGACCTCCTGACGTGGCGCGGCAAGCTCCGCTTCCTCTCGGAAATCTTCCGGCCCCGGGGTGGCCACGCGGAAGAAACCGTCCAAGCCTTCATGACGCGGCGCTTTGGGGCGGAAGCCGCGGACCTGCTGATGGACCCAGTGGTTTCGGGCGTCCACGCGGGCGACCCCGGCCGCCTCTGCATGGCGAATAGTTTCCCGTCGATTCCCGCGCTCGAAGCCAGCCACCGCTCCGTCATCCTCGGCCTGATGCGCCAACCGCCCCAAGGACGCCGCATCATCGGTTTCCCCTCCGGGATGCAGCAACTCGCCGACGCCATCGCCGACCCGTTGCGCGACGGTGCCTTGGAACTGGGCGCGATGGCCACGTTGATCCGCCGCGACGCTCGGGGCTGGAACGTGGCCTGGCGCAACGCCCAAGGCCAAGAAGACGGCGCTACGGCCAAGCACCTCATCGTGACGGCCCCGCACTGGCAGTGGGCTTCCCTGCCCTTCGACGAGGAACTAAAGAAGACTTTCCGGGAATGGGAGCGGGCCGAGGCGCCGCCCGTGACCGTGGTCGCCCGCGGCTACGACCGCACCGCCGTCGCCCATCCGCTCGATGGCTTTGGCTACCTGATTCCCGGCAACGAGAAGCGGCAAGTCCTCGGCTGCCTCTTCCCCTCCACCGTCCTGCCGGGCCGTGCGCCGAACGGAAAGGTCCTGCTCTGCTGCTTCATCGGAGGCGCGCGGCAGCCGGCGCTTGCGCGGCAGACGGACGAACAGCTGCGCGCGCTCGTCGACCGCGAGCTTGCGGAGACCCTGGGCGTCAGCGGTCGACCAGTCGCGCCGCGAAGCGGCCTTAGCACGCGCCGAAGCCAAGCATCCCGGGCTGCATTTCCATGGCGCCTTCCGCGGCGGCATCTCGCTGATGCAAGTCATCCGCGGCGGCGACGCCCTCGGGCAAGCGCTGGCGAAAAGCTAAGTTCCTAAACGCGGGCCTGCGGGTCAGGCAGGTTACGGACAATCAGGAAAGCCGGCAGCATGAGGGCGGCGGCGACGAGATAGACCCAGAGGTGGGAGCCGAAATGGAAATAGAGCAAGGCGGCGCTGATCGGCCCGATGACGCGGGCGAGCGAACCGGCGGAACGGAGGATGCCGAGGTTACGGCCCTGTTCGGATGCATCCGAATAGAGGGACACCAAGGCGGAGACGCTCGGCAGAATCAAGCCGGTGGCGAAGGAGATGAGGCCCATGCCCACGAAGAACACAGGCTTACCCCAGGTAGGTAAGGCCCCACCGGTGACCGGGGTCGGGATGGCGGCGACCAGCAGGAAAGCGATCGCCGCGGTCAAGAACCCAAAGAGCACGACCTTGCGTTGCCCCACCCGTCCGACGACCCGCCGGGAAAGCCCTTGGGCCAACACGAGGCTGGCGCCGTTGAAAAGGAACAACATCGCGTTATCCCGTGGGCTATACGCGAACAAGGCCAGCGTCAGGAAGACGATGGTGTTCTCCATCCCCGTGAAGCCGACCTGGTAGATGAGGTTGGCGAAGGACGTGCGACGGACTTCCTGCGAACGCACGTTCGCCAAGTCGAAGATGGAAGGCCGCGCCGCGTCCTTGGCGGCGCGCTTCTCGACCGGTAAGGTTTCCGGGAAGAAAGCCCAGACAAGCAGGAAATTGCTGCACGCCATGAAGGCGGCGATGGCCGCGGAAGTGGAGAAGAGGTTCCAGCCGAGCGCGCTCGACGCGACGGCCACGGGACCGCTGGTGTCCGGGGCGGTGAAGCCGCCGATGATCGGCCCGCAGAGGAAGCCCATGCCGATGGCGATGCCGACGACGGCCATGCCCTTGGTCCGTTCCTTCTCGTCCGTGACATCCGCCGCCGCCGCGCTGGCGACCGCGATGTTCCCCGCCATCATGCCGCAGACCAAGCGCGTCAGGACGACGACCCAGAACTGGGCGGCGAAGATCCAAAGAACATAGGACAGCGCGCTACCCGCCAAGGTGATGGTCAAGATGCCGCGGCGGCCGAAGCGGTCGGAAAGCGAGCCCCAGATCGGCGAGAAGACGAACTGCAGCAAGGAGTAGAGCGTACTCAGCAAGCCGCCGAACAAAACGGTCTTCTTGAAGACGGTGTCCCCGCCCATGGCCTCCGCCAGCGAACTGAGCCAGCCGATCAGCGTGCCCGCCGAGCCCTCCGCCTTGATGTAATGCTCGAGCAGGTGCGGGAAGAGCGGGATGATGATGCTGAACCCGATGATATCCATGAACACCGTCAGGAAAATCAGCCCGAGGATACGGCGTTGAGGTAACGGGGCACTGGCAGACATGCGGTCAAAATGGGCAGCCAGCCCTGAACCGCAAACAAAAGAGCGTCCTTGCGGACCCTCTTGGCAGGGCAAGAATAGTAGGCATGCGCCTGTCCGCCCTCTGCCTGCTCCTCGCCGGCCTAGTCCCTGCCCAAGCAGCGACCGACCCTAAGCTCCTGGTCGTCGAACAGAAGCTGAA